>NZ_JAVJNP010000124.1:0-33568 GCF_040217205.1 Coleofasciculus sp. A1-SPW-01
CACCTTCTATCACCTCCCACGACAATTATACTACTCTTGCAGATAAAGATTCAGAGTGAAAATAATTTTCTCTTCACTGGCGATTCATCTCAACGCCAAATCCTAGATTATGGCGTGAGGCTTCTCGCCAGATCAAGCTAAACGAATAAAACTGGTAGAGACGTAGCTGGCTACGTCTCTATAATTTGTTGGGTGTCTTAACCACCCGACTGGTGTGACACAGGTAAAATGAATTGCGCTGAAAATTTGCAGTTTGATATCGGCAAAACCATTGATATAGCGCTACGCGCCAGGGAATAGGCAATAGGCAACACCTCGACCCTTCGACAGGCTCAGGGCATCGCTTACCTCGACTTACTTCGGCTTCGCTCAGTAACACGCTCGGTAACACGCTCGGTGTGGAATATGCAATAGTGAAGACAAAAGCTTAGCTGACAAGGGATTGAGCGATTTGAATTTTTCTTGATATGTCCTAACCTTAGTGCGTAGTGCTATATACCGTAGGGTGGGCATTGCCCACCAGCCTTATCTGAGCGTGCCATTCCAGCTCAAATAGTGGAATAGATTGTAGGTTGGGTTGACGCCTGTTACTAGGGCAGAATCTAGGGCTAAAGCCCTTACTACGAACGAACCCAAGCTAATTAAATTAGGTGTGCCACGCCACTACGGAACCGGACAATCCCCTAGCGGCTCAACCGGCAATTGGGGTATCAAAATTGTACCATTATTTGCCCTTGTATCGGCTTTAAATGTACTGTCAAGATCAATGTAATTTAGAGAGAAACCATTCTCGCTGGTATTATTACTCAAATCTAAACAGATAGTCGATTCCGGCTCAAGATTTGTCAGTGATCCAGTTTGTACTACAAAACCATTGGCATTGTCAAGAGTACCTGGGTTTCCTGTAAATGTATTAAATCGGACACCCGCGAAAAGTTCCGACTGATCTTCTGCTAATATCAACGCACCAAAACGAGCATTATCCATTACTGTGTTTCTTTCTAGTAGTAGTTGAAGAGTGGCATTATTGAGTGCGTCCACAAAAATACCATCCGGTTCCGGTAAATTGAGTGTAATGCCCTGAAAGCCATTCCTATCCACTCGATTATCAGTGATCGTCAGTCTCAATGTGGCAGATTCTTGAATGCTAATGCCAATACCATGATGACCATTATTCAAAATCTCATTGTTGTCAATCGTGACGTCTAAATCTGACTCCCCGATCATAAAACCCGCAATCCCTAACGTTTCATTATCAAAAATATGGTTATTTTGGATAATGACTTCTCCTTCAGTATCAGTAGTAGAGTCTACAGTTATTCCCCGCCCCTGATTTCTCGCGACGGTATTTTCCTCAATCATTACCATTCCACTGGAATTATCCAAGAATGCGAAGATAATCCCATCCCTTTGATTATTTAAAATAGTATTATTTGCAATAGTGAATGCCCCTTGAGAATTATCCCGCATAAATAGGACAATTCCATTAAACTGATTGTCCGACAGCGTATTATCTACAATCGTAACTATTTCATCGGAATCTGCGAATAATCCGATAACAATCCCATCTTCTTGATTGCCCCTCAGATTATTGTTGGTTATGGTGACTATTCCATCGGAATTATCCACTAGTGCCATAGCAATTCCAGCAAACTGATTGTCTGAAATCTGGTTATTGACAATTGTGACGCTTGAATTTGAATTGCCAAATAGCTCAGAGACAAGTCCGGTACTGCCATTGCTCACGATTGTATTCTCATTAACATCAAAGTTAACATTGATGGCATTCACTAATCTGACACCAATACCGTTAAATTGATTACCATTAATTATATTTTCAGAAAGGGTTACTGTACTGTCCTCAGCATTAAACAGAATAATATCCATCCCATCCCCTGTGGTATTTAGAATCTGATTTCTGATCAAGTTGAGGTTGATCGAACCCGCCGTATTTCCAATAAAAAATCCGCTATTACCCAAACCACCTGTCGTATCAATACTATTATCGGTAACGGTGACAGTTCCTGTCGTCTCCAGTAACACTATACCCACTTGAGTGGAATTCGCGATCGCGTTATCCCGAATTGTGACTGTATCAATCTCCCTTCCCTCAATTCCAAACGTACCCGCATCGGGGATATAAAACCCAGATAGGGTGGTTCTATTGCCCAGAGTTACCGAAGCCGCCGCACCTGGAGTAATCGTGGGGAGTATTCCTGCACCTGATAGCGGTAATTGCACTATCCCTGTTTCTACAGTATCCAGTTGCTGAATTGGACCCGTAGATAACACCTGCACTCGATCAGGAATGGTAAACGGCGGAATCCCTGGATTGGTTCCGGGTTGTACATAAACAATATCATTGCCATCAGATACCGTTTGATCTAACCCATTCTCAACGATACCAAACGGACTTTCAAACGTACCCTCTCCCCCCATTTCACCTAAACGGATATGCTGGAATACATAAGGTTCCCCTGTTTCCGGATTCGTCGCTGGTACGTCTTGGAAATCATCTTGATGATCAATCACAATTGCATTCGTTCGCTGCACCGATTCTGCTACTCGTGCCAAAACTTGATCATCTTCATCCCCTAACCCTTGGGGACGACTTCCAGGAAATGTTGCACCCACGGTAAACACTAAATTCGTGCCAAATAAATCATCATTTTGCAACGACAACCCCAGATTAAAATTATCAGAAGGACGTGCTTCCAATCTTACTCGCCATCCCCATATCTCTGAACTCCCTTCCGCATCATACCAATACAATCCCCCATAACCGCGCAGATCCCCATCTATACCAATTCGAGCAAGTTTTGCGCCAACTTCTGCATCCCACCCTCCCATGGCGGCTTCTTTGTTTTGCCCCTGTTCTAAAATCAAGAAATTGCGGCGAAAGAAAATATCTCGAACTCCAGCATCACCAACTCCTTGGCGCGTATCGCCTATGGGTAAATAACCATTGACCCGAAAATCCCAAACAGTTCCTAAACTTTCTATGCCTAACCCCAATTGATTAAAGGTATTGTGACCTGTATGACGGTTATCATAACTCATATAACCGCCCCAAATTCGATGGGAATTGGCACTATAGGTACGATATCCCAGGATCAGATTACCCCCCAAATTGGCATCATCGTTATCCAGGAAGAGTCGCCCTTCCAAAAACGTCAGATTTTTACCTGGAGTTTGCAAAAGGGGAACAAATCCCTCTAGGCGGGTAAATCCATCAAATCCACCACCAGAACTTGTATGTCCAATTCCCAAACGGGGTTTGATTCTTAAGTTATCAGCCGTTTCGGATTCCGCCTCTGTCTGCGCTAGCATTGGTGGGCTAGAGATAGAGAGGAGGAGTACACTGATTAATCCCAGTTTTGTGTTTTTCATTAGTCTGAAGGCAGAATTGAGGAGAGATGTTCCGGTGGAACCTTTCTCAATTCTGGTGAATGTCTGTAAGGACAAGGGACAAGGAATAGAAGATTTAAAACTATTTTATACGATTATCTTAATAATTTACAGCGCTTTTCAAGTAAGTGAGGTACACAGACAGATCCCCGACTTCTCCAAAAAGTCGGGGATCTTGCTTAAGGCTGTACCTCATCAACCTGAAATCTGCTGTATCTACTCTGCCACTATTTTATCTAGGGACATTGAACACCAATACAGACTTTGTAGATGCCAGTGATGACTGGCGAATTCCTCATTAGGAGCTTCCCATTTTAGATTTTATCTTTGTTCATTTGTGACCTATGTCACTACCTAACCTGATCACAGATCACGATTTAGCTTTTAGAAAAATCACAAACTATCTTTTAGGACGATCACAAAATTGTTCTAGAAAATCCTTCATAATTATGACAACAAAAATGAACATTTAATATTTGTGCAGTCAATGAACGTTACTCTGCCTCAGAAAAATATCGAAGACTTAGTGACTAAGGTTTTAATGAATCGCTGCATTACCCCCTCCGATCAGCAATTTTTAAAATGTGCTTTACTGTATAAAGATAGCTTAAAGGAACATGAACGAATTCTGATTGAACGAGTGTTTTATGGGATACGACATGGATTACTGGAAATCCTTGAATCTACATCGGTTTAGCGATTGTTCGAGATAGATAAATTCCAGAAAGTTGGGCTGGTCGTGTTTCCACCGATAAAACCTTGTCCTCGAACGAAGTGAAGGAGCCGGAAGCGTAATCCATAAAATTGCCACAAAGGAAGCCTACACCGACCCTACGGGTAAGGTGTAGGAAGATGTCACGAGTGTATTCTACCATTGGGCATGATAGTTCCGGCTAAGGAGGTGTCACTTAAGTCCGCTCCCATTAAATTCGCGCCAATTAAGTTAGCCCCATTCAAATTGGCATGACTTAAGTTAGCATCCGTTAAATAAGCCAAAAGCAAACCTGCTCGCTGGAGATTTGACTCAGCTAAGTTGGCATGTTCTAAGTTCGCCTCTAGCAAATTAGCCCCTGACAAATTAGCTTTATATAAATTGGCTCGGTTCAGGTTAGCTTTGCTGAGTTGGGCGCTCTGCAAATTGGCTTTTTTGAGGAGCAATCCACTGAGATTGGCGAGACTGAGATTCGCATTTTGCAAGTGGGCGCCAGTCAGATTAGCCCCCGTAAGATTTGCGTGACTCAGATTCGCACAACTCAAGTTAGCCCTTGACAAATTAGCATGACTCAGATCAGCGCCCTTGAGATCCGCATCACTCAAGTCAGCCCCGGTTAAATTAGCATCTCGCAAATCTGCCCGATGTAAATAGGCTCGAATAAAGCAAGCGCCTCTCAGGTTTGCTCCCCTTAAATCTGCTTGGCTGAGAATGGCTCGATTTAAGATGACTCCCTGCAAGTCTGCGGCTTTGAGATTAGCGCGACTGAAGCTAGCTCCCGTACAGTTTGCCTTTGCCAGTTTTGCTCGTTTCATTTTGGCATCGATCAGACTTGTGCCAATTAAGGTAGCATGTCGTAGATCCGCATCAAGTAGAGTAGCGCCCGTGAGAATCGCACCACTCAAATCTGCTTCCCTAAGAATTGCAGCCGTCAGATCGGCTTGGGAAAGCGTGGCTTCAATCAATAGTGCATTCTTGAGATCAGCCTTACTTAAATCTGCATCTTTAAGTTGAGCGCCAATCAGTTTAGCTTTGGCTAAATTAGCTCGCTGCAAATGGGCAGCACTCAAATTAATGCGACTTAGGTTTGCTTCAGTTAAATCGGCTCTGATCAAATTAACTCCGGGGAAATTGCGTTCTCCAGTTTCGTGCAAATTCAGAAGTTTTGCTTTAGTTAAACATTGACTTAATTTCATAAAAACGCTTGAGTTTATGGTTTTTTGTTAGCTACAAGCTATCCATATTAGGGTTGACAAAATGTTTTGAATTTGGATTTATATTCTCCATGACTGAAATTATAAATAAATCCCCAAAAGAATAAAATTGCCCTAAAAAATGGGCATCGTCAAAAAGAGTAAACTTGTCCTCTCTAGGGTCGGTTTTAATGTAAATTAAATCCATATCCCTATAAAAACATTAGATACTGAGTGCCATAATTCCTGAACAAGTTCGATAGACTAATCATTATTAATGATTATCTTTGTCTTGCAATCAATGAATATAAATAAGCTTGTGGCAAATCTGTTGGTATCACCTCCAAAACTTGGCATAATCAAAGCCAAAACAATAGGTGGAATTTATCGCTATTCACGGTTTTAGTTATCACCAATTCCTGAGTCTAGGGCGGTATAAATAAGTAATCAGCGAATACCTTATTTATACCCTGTCCCTTGGGAAAACTACGGTCTTCACGGTAAAGGTGGTTGAAGCGATATAAAGCTAATCAATATCCCGATCCTGAATCAGGAGATGACTGCTCAGCGATATTGGTTATTCCAACCGCTACAAAAAGTCTTTTCCTGACGATAAATTTTCATGCCAACCAGGTCTGGGCATTAAGCTAGAAAAATCGCTGCTCGTTAATGCCCTAGTGAATTTTACTGCTGCGCCCAAGTCTTGAGAAGGCGTCATACCGTTGGAGTTGAATTGCGTTAGTTTGTTGTTGTAACCGATCGCCCAATTGTCAGTCGCGATAAAGGGGCTTCCTTAAATAGCCATCGGTCTCCCGATTAGAGATCCCCTCAGACTATACGTCGCCGACAGGCTGACTTCGATTGGCTCAAAGGATGGCAAGAAGCCACGTCGATAAAACTCATGTTTTAAAGATAATCCCTGGGTGTCAGATCCGGCAAGGTATGATTCATGGCAAAATGGGGCGAAGATGCCCATTCCGCTCAAAAATCATCCCCAAGACGTTCTCATTGCTGTTATTGGGAGTTGAAAGAACAATTTTTAATTCACGAGTATGGTAAACTCTTGTGATACAGATTTTACAAACAAGCAACGTTCACCTCTATATGATTCCCTAGGGGCAAACGTTCCGGATGTCTACCCCACACCATACCGATGATAACCACTGCCTCATCCGACCCAAAGCTCTTTGGCTATTGGGCTTATCTAGCTATTGAAAAACATTTCCAGAGAACCGTTCAGTATGAAACTGATGTTCTCAAGGATAAAGATCCCGAAGCGCTACACCAAATGCGCGTAGGGATGCGACGGCTACGGACAGTGGTGAGCGGTTTTGCCCCAGCCCTGGTATTACCCAAAGCCGCTCGTGAGAAAAAGATTGCTAAAGTGGCGCGACGGCTGGGACAACTGCGGGATTTGGACATTATGCAAGATGCGCTACAAAATCAGTATTTGCCCACTTTGCCCAACTCTGAACAAAAAATAGGCAAAAAAGTATTAGCAACGTTGGAAAAGCGGCGTCACCAGGTCTTAGTTCAAGTTCAGAAAACTCTCAAGGATAAACCCTATCAGGAAATGAAACGGGCATTTCAAGATTGGTTGCAGACGCCGACTTACGGAATTTTTGCCGAATTTCCAATTGATCAGATTTTGCCGGATTTACTGTTACCGTTTGTGAGTCAGTTTTTCCTCCACCCCGCGTGGCTTATGGGGGTACACTTTTCAGACGGACAGAAGCAGTTAGCTCAGGATCTGAGTTTAGAGGATGTGGTTGAACTGTTCAGCGTTCAGGGTTCAGTGTTGCACAGTTTGCGGAAACAAGCTAAACGAGTGCGTTATCAGATGGAATTATTTACTGACTTTTATGAGACGCCTTATCAGGATTATGTGAAAGAGATTAAATCGATTCAGCGTATTTTGGGACAGATTCAAGACAGTTTCGTTTTGGCAGAATTTCTGTCGGATTGTCTGCACTCAGAAATTAAGAAGAAACTCCCAACCCTGGTAGAGCAGTTGAGTGGCGATCGTTATCAATTATGGCAGGAATGGCGATCGCTCCAGGAACGATATCTCCATCCCCAAACCCGCAAGGAGTTGCGTCTAATTGTTATACACCCAGTAGAGAGCGCGACTTACACCTAATCGGTTAATATCCAAGACGCACAACATACCAATTTGAGTACAAATTAGATATTGAGATGATTTAATCTGTTGCTTACCGAGCCTTTACCTTGATTGCTTACAGTAGAGCTGCCCTGCTATACCAGCTTGTAAAAATCTGGCTGGAGAGAGTTGCAGCCCATGATTCCAACTTCCCGATCCGTTTTGGACGTAAACCCGACTCAATCTCTTGGTCAAGCCGAACTTCAAGATTCACGTCGATTGCATTTTTATGCTAAAGGCGACAAAATCCCCATAATTTCTCAAGGAGTTTGGCAGGTTTGCCAAGGTTTAGTTCAGCTCAGTACGCTTTGCCAAAATGGGGAAGAAGTGTGGCTAGGTTGGGCAGAGCCTTCAATGTTTTTTGGTCGTTGGTTTTCTCTGCTGAGTGCTTACCAAGCCACGGCATTGTCTGACGTACATCTGATTTGGTTTTCTATAGAGGAGATCAATGCTTCACCGCGATTGGCTCAGATGATATTACCGCAAATCGTCCACCGGATACGCCAAACTGAGGCACTCCTAGCGATCGCGGGTCAGCGTCGGGTTGAAGATCGTTTACAACACTTGTTGCGGTTGATGCAACAGGAAATGGGTCAACCTGTACCCGACGGGACTCGTTTGAAGATGCGCTTGACGCACCAAAACCTTGCCAATGCGATCGGTACGACTCGTGTCACCGTCACCCGACTCCTGAACAAGTTAAAAAATCAGGGCAAGATTAGCTTTGACAGCGATCGCCACATTATTATTAAACCAGATAGCTTCAAAAATATTGCTGAGTGGTAAGACTTTAGTTTTGAGTTGAATGAGGTTTGGGGTAGGGGCTTGGTCACCAAGCCCCTACTTGGTCATTTGCTCACCGGAAACTTGGGTCTGAAGCCCTGCCCTTCTAGGGCGGCTTTTAGCATCTCAGAGTGGTATGATATGAGTTAGTTAACTTGCGGCTGCAAAGTCGAAGTTAATTTTAAATCGATACCCATGGACTGTGGGAAACCCAGACAGCTAACCCTGTTTGAAAACGCCTAACCCTGAATCGACAGGGCGTTAGGAGATAACACAGCGCCCCTAGGGGTAAACGCTGTGTGCCTGGGAACCCGTTTATCGGGATATATGGAACGAAATTTCCATATAATCTCCCTTCTTCTAGGAGGGAGAGTGTCAAACGTTAAATTTTTCAGGAGTAAGTTCCTGTCTTTGGAGACGATTTCAATTCCACCAGCTACAGGTAAACAACCAGTGGGACTGGTTGTGGTTTTGCATGGCTGGGGGGCTAATGCTAAAGATTTGCAACCTATAGTGCCAGAATTGGCTCTATCTAACTACCATGTCTTGCTACCTAATGCACCCTTTGCTCACCCACAGGTGGCTGGAGGCTATATGTGGTATGACTTGGAACGAGAAGACTATCAAGGCTTGGCACAAAGTCAGCGTCTATTGACAGACTGGCTAAAGTCTTTGGAAAGTCTCACTGGTATTCCTCTTGCCTCTACGATTATGATGGGCTTTTCTCAAGGGGGAGCCATGGCTCTAGATGTTGGGTTACATTTACCCTTGGCGGGTTTAGTGTCAATGAGTGGTTATTGGCATCGCACGCCTCAAGAGATTGAACCTCCCTTGCCCCCGGTTTTAATCGTTCATGGTAGACAAGATAATGTTGTTCCTTTGAGGGTAGCTCATCGATTGCGGGATTATTTACTAGCGCTAGGTGCGCCGATGCAGTACAAAGAGGTGGATATGGGGCATGAGATTGCACCTGAAGTGGTGGAAATTGTGCGGGATTTTATTTTAGTCAATACATGAAATAGGGAACAGGGGGAGTTGGGGGAGATGAGCAAGATGGGGGAGATGAGCAAGATTGGGGAGTTAACTCAACACTTAGTCAGGGCGGGTTTTGTACTAAAGTTACTATCAATCGCGACACGAGAGTCCCTAAACCCGCCCCTACAAACTGGGTTTTGTACTAAAGTTACTATCAATCGCGACAAGAGAGTTCCTAAACCCGCCCCTACAAACTGGGTTTTGTACTAAAGTTACTATCAATCGCGACACGAGAGTCCCTAAACCCGCCCCTACAAACTGGGTTTTGTACTAAAGTTACTATCAATCGCGACAAGAAAGTTCCTAAACCCGCCCCTACAAACTGGGCTTTGTACTAAAGTTACTATCAATCGCGACACGAGAGTTCCTAAACCCGCCCCTACAAAGTCGGTTGTCTTGAGCGAAGTGAAGGGACACCCAATCCTCAATTAAAACTCACGTCGAGAGAAAATCAGAATCGCGATCGCAAGCAGCAAGATCGTGTAGAGTATGGCATAAACGGCATGTTCTAAAAGCTTTACAGAGGAAGGAAGCAAGCCATAGACTGCCTCATTTTTCAAATTTAGACGGGATAAATCGGGTAAAATTAGGTAAAGACCTTGGGTTATCGTCTCAATCGTCGCATTTTCGCTGAGTTTGCCTAACTCCTGCACATCGCGACTCAAATGTCCCATTAAGTAAATGCCGAAGGTTAGGAGTGTGGCTAGGATTGAGCTGGTAAACACACCAAACATCAGCGCTACGGCGACAATTAGGCTTAACTCTAAAAACTGATAAAGCTCTGAAATCAGTAGGCTAGCTAAGGGGTAATTAATGCCATTGAAACTGAGGAGAGCTAAGTAAATAGCTGTCATGGCGATAACCAAAACCGCTAGGACTCCCAGTAATCCTAAATGCTTGCCAATAATTAATTCTGCTCGTGAGATAGGTTTGGGAATTAAAACCAACACGGTGCGTTTTTCGATTTCCTTATTAATCAAACCTGTCCCAACAAATATGGCAACCAGCACTCCCAACGCACCAATCGCCGCTAGACCTAAATCCATAAATATTTTATCTTCTGTGGTGGCTGCTACTTCCCTCAGGAGTGGTAGCGAAACGACCAACAGTAGGGCAAAAAAGCCAATCACATAAAAGATGCGATCGCGAATGACTTCCTGAAACCCATTTGTCGCAATTGTCCAAATTCTACCTACAGTTTTTGTTGCCATTTATCTGATGTCCTTTGTCTTATCTCAACTCATTGGTTGCATCAATAATTTATAGAGTTGGTGATTGAGAGGTAACAATCGGTTCAGCGACGCGCCATCCTTCTACCGGATCACATTCTACCTGACTGACAAGCCTAATACCGATGTCAGTTTGGCGATTGACAGGTATTATCTGACAAGACTTAGTGAGTACGTTGGGTTTAATTTGCGATCGCGGACCTTGCCAAAGGGTGTTTAGTTGTAAGTTATACCCCGACTCCCGCAGCGAAATATCACCGAGACTCACTTGCCACAAATTGTCTTCTTTGATATCTGGAGAGGCAATTTCTTGCCTCACTTGGGCGTCAATCTGCTTAATTAGCTGAATCAGTTTTTCGCGTTCTCGAATCAGAAGAATTTGTTCGACATCTGACCAATCTTTGTTATTAAGCTGTTCTTCTAAGCGAGATGCTATCAAATCCAAAATGGTCGTCCCACGGGGTAGCCTTTGCCTCGATTCATCGGTGGATAGTCTGACCACAAAGGCACTTTTTTCAAATGTATCAGACGCCATTGTAGGATATTGAACTAACCAGTTTTGTACCAAAAAATAGAATTGAAACCAACAGCTTAGTATCAACTGACTTGTGAATAACCACACCAGCGGTTGACGTTTGTCTCTATCGGGGATTTTGGGTTGAAAATTCTCACCTAAACAGGTGGGTAATGCGGCAATTACTGCCGATATCAGGGGCCAGACCACTAAAGCATAGGCTGACAATTCGCCTGTAACAATGCCAAAAATATAAATGGTAACCAACGCACCTGTAATCCAGGGACTTAGGAGGATTTTACCAATGCTGATGTCTTTATTGCTAGTTGTTGCCCAATAGACACCTAAAATTAAAAACCACCAACTAAAACTCGCTAATATAATTGTAAAAATATTCGTCGCCAGAAACGACATTGCCCACGAGAATACGCTTAACCCGATCAGGGTCTGCCAAGAGAAAGCTGTGTCCGGGTTAAAGATTTCAAATATAGTTTTTAGGAGGTTATTTGCCCAATTTAATATATTGTTTAAAATTTTCCTAATCATTGGTTTAATTTGAAGCTAATGGTAAGAGATTTGGAAGTCGTTAGAACAGACTGAAAACCGTTTAATTTCAGTATTTAATAGGTGGGTATCGCTTAGAATAGAGCATTCAATTTAAGAATATTCAAGTCCATAAATCGTAAGACTAAAATCAGCAAAATAGCACTGTAACTATAGGCATTAGCCAGTAGCAAAGCAAAGGCAGGATTGGGTTTAGGATTGGTAATCTTCCGCTTGGGCTTATTAAACAAGCCAGGTCTTTTGTTAGATATATCGGAACTCATTTCAAACTGTTCTGGTTGATCATGAATCCATTGTTTTATCAGTTCAAATCCGATTATTTTGATAATAAAGCTAAAAAAGAAAATCATGATACCAATAGAAATTAGTTGAGGATTTGGTGTATTTAATTGACTGCCTAGGGGATGATCAAAGAAAATAAAATTTACAATTTGAATCCGCAATAATTGAGGCAACAAAGTCTCTAGAACTAAAAAAGTTAACCAACCCAGGACAACGCTCCACAAATTCAGCGAGGTAGCATATTGCACACTGGTTTTACGAGTAAGGTTTAGCCGTAGGTGCAAGACCCTGGCTTCTAGGGCGATCGCGACCAACAGGAATAAGATTTGAAAGAGAATCAGTTGGAGAGGTAAAACAATAGTTAAGTTATCTACCATAATGGTTTCCGTTTAATCGATGGTATCAGTTCCTCGTTCGTCATACTCGCTTTCGTGAGCGACGATCAATGTTACATCCTGGGAACCTCTGACATTCCGCTTTATTCCTCGTGACATCTCCTACACCAACCTGAGTACAGGTATGGTGTGGGGCTTCCGGCGAAACAAGCTAACGACGACGGGGATAACTGTCTGGCTTGTTTATACTATATTAGATTGGCAGGGATAAGAGGATAAATATTATTCTTACCATTCCCGGTTATATCGCTAAACTGAGTTGGGGTAAAGTCTTAAGGATCGTCAATGACTAGGACAGGTATTGGTATTCGCACGGCGGCTGAGCGTACAGAACGGATCACGGGTCAGATTCATGTTTACGATGGCGTGGGTAAGGGGAAGTCTCAAGCCGCATTGGGCGTGGTTTTGCGCTCAATTGGTTTAGGGATCAACTGTGCGGAATCCAGTCGGGTCTTATTGTTACAGTTTCTGAAGGGACCAGGACGGAACTATGATGAGGATGCGGCGATTGAGGCGTTGCGACGGGCGTTTCCTCACTTGATTGATCAGGTTCGCACGGGACGAAGTGAGTTTTTTACCCAAGAGGAAGTGACGCGGTTTGACACGTTAGAGGCGCAGCGCGGTTGGGATGTGGCGAAAGGCGCGATCGCGTCCAATCTCTATTCGGTTGTGGTGCTGGATGAGTTGAATCCGTTGCTGGATTTGGGGTTACTCCCGGTTGAGGAGGTAGTGCAAGCGCTGAAAAATAAACCGCCGTCTCTGGAAGTGATTGTCACGGGACGCGGAACACCGCCAGCGCTGTTGGATTTGGCGGATTTACATAGTGAGTCGGTTCCTCATGATCACCCGGTTTCTCGGGAACAGGGGATTGAGGGAATCGAAATTTATACCGGTGCGGGGAAAGGAAAATCGACCAATGCGTTAGGGAAAGCATTACAAGCTATTGGTCGGGGAATTAGTACGGATAAATCCCACCGGGTGATGATTATGCAATGGCTGAAGGGAGGAAGCGGATATACCGAAGACGCCGCGATCGCAGCCTTGCGTCAAAGTTACCCGAATCTGGTAGATCATCAGCGTTGTGGTCGAGATGCGATCGTTTGGCGGGGACAGCAGCAGATTTTGGATTATGTGGAAGCGGAACGGGGATGGGAAATTGCTAGGGCGGCGTTAGCGTCAGGGTTGTATAAAACGATTATTCTGGATGAACTGAATCCGACGGTTGACTTGGAACTGTTGCAGGTTGAACCGATTGTCGAGGCGCTGTTACGCAAACCTCGTGATACGGAGGTTATTATCACAGGTCGTTGTAAAAATCAACCCGCTTATTTTGAATTGGCGACGGTTCATTCGGAAATGATTTGTCATAAGCATTATTGTGACAAAGGGGTGGATTTGAAGCGAGGGGTGGATTTTTAAGGTATTTGTCTTATGTCATTCGTCTTATGTCTTATGTCTTATGTCTTATGTCATTCGTCTTATGTCATACGCAAGGGAGCGCCAAGCAAGCCGTCTTGGTTAATGTCCAAGGCGGTTTGTGCTGTATTGGTGAGGGAACGAGATTTCCAGTGCCTGAGCGATTAACGAACTCGAAGCAAAACTCAATCCATTAACAACAGGGAGAAATTAATGGAAGCTGCCGCGCGTCAGGTGTTGGTGGCGTAATTTTATCGGTCTGGAGTCGGTGAAAAGCTGTTCCAAGATGACTTCTGTCGATACCACCTTTTATCAAAAAGTCTGCATCAGCGATTTAGAGGCACAATCGCTTAAAATGAATAAAAACTATTGAGCCGTAGAACTCCTTTATCATCCCCTAGCCTCATTAATGTAATTCAGATAAATGAAATGTTACATAGATGGATATGCATTTTGCCATTTCTAGTGTTGTTCGCTCAAATTTGGGTTGGGCAAAAAGCTGAAGCACGACCCTATCCCGATAGTTTAGGTATTTGTTACTTATTCCAAGGTGATATTTTAGACCTGATTCAACCTTGTGTAATTTCTCAAGGTTACGGTACTGGGGAACATTATACGATACTTCATTGGTCTAACGGCAAAAAAACAACAATTTTAACCAATGTTCTTACCGAGCAACATGCTGTCACTGTAGATGGAGAAAAGGCAGAAAGCTACATTCGTGATAGTAGTTGGTATAACCGAGTTGAACAGCCTGATTCAGATGATGATCTGATTTTCTGTGAACGTATCTTAGCAACTGATAATAGTGTTTGTTATAAGACAACTTTTACCCAGAGTAGTCAGTCTACTAACAAGTCATTATTTGAACAATGTAACACAATCATTGAGGTTGTTAATGAAACTGTAAGTAAGGCTCGCAAAATACTTGATAATACCCAATTTTCCACCTCTGAATCCATGTGGGAAACGGTTGCAACGATGAATAATGCAGCAAAAAAATGGAGAGTCTTTCCCTTAACGACCCAACTTTACTGAATTATCAATCACGCTATGTAACAATGTACAGAAACATGAGTCAAGCGATGCGGGAATTTGCAGTCGCCTTTGAGCGGAGGGATCGCGATACTGCTGAGGTAGCACAGCAATCTTTACAATCGGCGACAAATCCTGAACAAACACTAACCGATAGCCTTAATAACTATTGCCAGCTATGATCTATAGCAGTCGCCAGGGTCATTAGGAAATCAGATGAATGCCGTTTATTGTTAGGGAGCATCCCAATTTGGCAAGTTGCCTCTTTGAATGAGGCTGAAACCTATAACTGCGAAATTATTGTAGTGCGAGCATCTTGCTCGCTACTAATACTTAGCTTAATAATATACCAATCAAGCTAAACTGAGTTGATTAATACAGTTTGCCTAACTGGTACTTTATTTTTACGCAAGTCCCTTAACTCTCTTTTTGCTGCAAAAATTCCTGCAAATCCCTCTGCACCTGCTGATACAATTGCGGCGATTCTCCCTTTAACCCAATTAAACTATATAACTTCACCGTCCCCGCCCGTCCTCGCACCTCTTCTTCCCCTACCGACACCACCTCAACCTCATCTTTGACAACTTGATACAGAGAATCGGTAATCAAAATATCTGTGCCAAATTTCTTCGTTAACCCCTCTACCCGACTCGCTACATTCACCGCATCCCCAATTACCGCATATTCTCGACGACGCTGAGAACCAATATCCCCAGCAATTAACTCCCCATAATTAATCCCAATCCCATTAAATAACGGAATTCGTTCTTCCTGACGCCATTCCTCGCGTAGCTGATGCAAGGCTTTTCGCATCCCTAATGCCGCACGAATGGCATTCATCGCATCGGTTTTTTCCCCCTCAGATACTGGACAACCAAACTCTGCCATTACTGCATCCCCAATGAATTTATCCACGGTACCCCCAGCATCTAAAATCACCTCAACCATGTCATTGAGATATCGATTCAGTTGTCGCACTAATCGGACAGGTGAAATTTGGGAGGAGAGGGTGGTAAATCCGCGAATGTCAGAGAATAAAATAGCGGCTTTTAATTTACGTCCTTTGAGCAATTCCTGATAATCATCGTGCTGCTTGAGAATTTCCTGAACGACAGGTGCAGCGACATACCGTTCTAAGGTACTGCGGAAGCGACGTTTTTCAATTTGATCCCCAATGAAAAGTGCTGTAAAGTAGGAAAAACTATTTAGGGTCATCGCGATCGCAGGGACGGCAATGGGAAAAATCAGTCTGGCGTTGCTATAGCCTAGAAATGCTAGTCCCACCCAAATCCCTGCCATCCCCAATCCCCAAAACAAGCTTGCCGCAGTACGTCGGGGCAGTTTATACAACAGGATAGCGGTTCCCCCAACCAGGACAAACACAAACAATCCCTCTAGCCTTGGATTCGGGATAGCGACGGCGATTGAACGTCCTTCCATTAACGTTGCGATCGCGTTAGCATGAAGCTCAATCCCTGGCATGTTTAACTGGATAGGTGTCGGCACAAAATCACCGATATTTTGCTCATCGGCTGTTGTGCCAATCAAGACAATTTTGTCTTTAAAGGTTTCTTCTCGTAAATGCACGTCCCATATATCTGATGCCAATACCTGCCAAAAGGGAATGGTAGTAAAAACACCTTGATTCTGAGTTGGGGTTCCGTAGAAGAAAACCTGACTCCCTTTTGGGGGTGGATAGCTAACATTTGCCACGTCTAACGTCGCTTTAGCAAATGAAGGAATCCTTTCTAATCCCAACGGTTGCAGAATTTCCCGGCTGTATTCATTCCCCAGCCGATACACATTCCCATCCACCTCTGGGGGTAAAAAGTTGACTAAACCCAGTTGCACCGAATCTGGATAAATTTCTGGTAACGGCTTATACAACTCAAAGGTGGTAAACCCTTGGGGATCAATGGTATCTTCGTAGACAGCCGCTAGCACGACGCGATCGCTATATTGAGTTAATGCTTGTTTAAACGGCTGATCATCCTCAGCACCATACCCACTGGGAAGATCAAACAGTAAATCAAAGGATACTGACTTAGCACCCGCCGCCATTAACCGTTCAAGCACCTCAGCATAAGCGGTGCGCTTCCAGGGAAACGGTGGTGTTAGCAACTCCACAACCAAGGCTTTATTCGGATCAACCGGATTGCTGTAGCGTTCTGATGCCGTCAACGATTGATCATCAATCGCTAAAATTACAATATCATCAGGCGGTACAACGGGTCCACGTAATTCAATGAACCACTTTTGGCTTTGCCGTTCAGCTAGCTGTATAAGTGTTCCCTGCCAAATCGTTACTCCAGCACCAACAATCGTCCAGAATGCCATTAGCATCAAACCAATTCGTTCTGGACGCCAAAACGGTTGGGAATGACTCCGACGGCGTCGTCGAATGCGTTTTCGTCGTTGTTTTTCCAGCCATTGCCACCAGTGATTCATCGCCCTAACTCCACCGCTTAAAAAGGATTGGGAATTGACGGCACATTGTCTCTTAATACATCGGGAATCTCTATTTGCGGAAACTGCTCATTCAAAACTTCTTCTAGTTTATCAATTCCCGGAATTTCAATATCAAAGCCTTCAAACAAAGCCCCCGTAACAATTTTTTCAATTTCGTCTTTTGACAGGTCTATTACCGTCCCTAACACCCCCTCCGGACTAATATTAATCCCTTGACCTTGACGTAACAAAACGGGTTGGGGGTTCCACAAATTATACCGTTCGCTCAATGCGACTTCGCCCTGTAAAACCTTCACTTGTGCTTGTTCATTATCATCTAATTCCATCAAATAAACAGTTCCCCGCGTCACAGCGGTAATCGAACCGACACATCCTTGCGCCCCCGAAACGACACTTCTACCACTTCGTAGCCGCACACAGCGACTCCCCACAGTGAGTGCCGAATTTTGTCCAAGTCGCACCCCCGCATTGTTATTAAAGAGCAAATTTACCCGTGCTTGTTTGGTACTCACTGTTTGTCCCAATGTAGCCACCGCATTAACTTGGGCGGGTTTGTTTTGGATATACGCTTGATTTCCCCCTAAAATTTCTACAATTTTGGCTTGACTAATTCTTTGCGCCGATGCTGGTGGATTGTGCCATCCCAATGCTATGACGATTAACAAACCACTGATAAAACTGACTAAAGATTGCCACCTCAATCTTCTGCCTGGCGTCAACGTCTTGGTTGTCTCACCGTGATTCCCTGCTAATTTTACTCTCTGGGTTAAACTGAGAATCTGTTTCTTGAAATTAACCCAACTTCTCAGCCTAAGTTTATCGTTCATAGATGCTGATTAACGTTAAATTTTTGTCCAAACTCGATGATATCAAAGACTTAGACAGGTCAAAGGCTTACCAATGACACAAGACCAACTAGGTTTCCGACGTTTCATTCGCCACCCCTTGCACCACTAAAACTGAACAAGCAACATGGTGAAGAACATGATTACTGACACTGCCTAAAAGCACTTCAGTTAAACCCCGACGACCTCGACGACCAATAACTACTAAATCAGCATCCCAACTTTTTACCAAATCTCGAATTGCACTCCCAGCATCTCCAATTTTACACGTCCATTCTGTTGCCACACCTTCATCTGTTGCCTTCTGGCAATAGCCAGCTAGCCATTTCTGAGTTTCATCCGTTTCCTTTCTCATTTTTTCTTGCATACGACGGGAGAAGTCAACCAATTCTCTACCAAACATATCTCCATAAAAACCTACACCTTGGTTTTCTACAAGCAGACAATGAAAGAGCATCAATGCTGCCTTTTCTTGTTTGGCTAGATCGAGGGCTTGGGTAAAGATTCCCTCAGTTTGAGCAGAATGGTCAAGGGCGACTAATATTCTTTTATAGGTCATCGGTGTTATCTCCTAATTTTTAAGTCACAGTTGTAAGTGTTGATTGTTTATCCTTCGCTTCGCTAGTTGGACATAATTTTGACCCTTGGCTTCGTTCAGAGAACCTAATTTATAGGGGCGGGTTTAGGGATTGTCGTTTCGCTGTTGATGACAACGTTTATTCAAAACCCGCCCTGACTGCACCTAGAACCCAACGCTTAACTTAACTGGCGAACAAATTTCTCCAATCGATCCATACCCTTTTCAATGGATGGCATATCAGTAGCATAGGACAGACGGATACAGTTATCGACACCAAAGGCAATACCGGGAACTGTCGCGACTTTCTCAGCCTCTAAAAGGCGATTACAAAACTCCAGGGATTGGAGTCCAGTTTTGCTAATATCGGCAAAGACGTAGAACGCCCCATTGGGTTGAGAACAACGAATTCCCGAAATATTATTCAGGCGTTCGTATATGACTTGTCGGCGTTTAGCAAAGGCAAGTCGCATTTCTTCTACACAGTCTTGGGGATTTTCCAGGGCTGCGATCGCGCCATACTGAGCAAAGGTACAAACATTAGAGGTACTGTGGCTTTGAATCGTGGTAACTGCCTTAATTAAATCCACAGCACCCGCTAAATACCCCACACGCCAACCTGTCATCGAGTAGGCTTTGGCAAACCCATTACTGGTAATCGTGTGCTGAAAGATATCTGATCCAATAGCACCAATACTCAAATGTTGAGCGCCATCGTAAAGAATCTTTTCATAAATTTCATCCGAGACGACTAGAATATCCCGTTCCACTATCACTTGGGCAAGGGCTTTGAGTTCCTCTGGGGTATATACCATCCCTGTAGGGTTCGAGGGGGAATTGAGGATAAATAGCTTGGTTTGGGGCGTAATCGCCGCCTGGAGTTGCTCTGAGGTGATTTTATACCCCGTTGACGCATCCGTTTGCACAATGATTGGTGTACCCCCTGCCAGTTTGACCATTTCCGGATAGGAAAGCCAATAGGGGGCGGGAATAATCACGTCATCCCCCGGTTCAATCAGCGCTTGCATCAAACCAAACAGGGAATGTTTACCGCCATTGGTGACAATGATATTCTCCGGCTGGTACTCTAACCCATTATCTTGGCGCAGTTTATTCGCGATCGCTTGCCGTAATTTCGGTTCCCCAGCGGCGGGTCCATATTTGGTTTTCCCCTGATCTAGGGCTTGTTTCGCCGCCGCCTTAATATGAGCCGGGGTATCAAAATCGGGTTCCCCTGCGCTGAAACTACACACATCCAAGCCATCGGCTTTCATCGCCTTAGCTTTGGCGGAAATCGCTAGGGTGAGAGAGGGAGAGACTTGACCAACTCGTGCTGCTAACTGCATGTTTTCTCAACTTAAACGACTAGACGGTGTGTGAAAAGCACCTGAGAAAGTAGGGTAAGGGCAGGTGTGGGTTGTGGGCGAAAGGTTCAAAGCATTATCGCGATGTCTCAACCCGCCCTTCCTCTGTGCAGACACCTTTTTTAACACGCTCTGAGGAAATATACTACTTGATCTCCGTCTAATTACCTATTTTTCACCCCTCCTCTAGATTAGTTAGGGTCGTTCAACTTAAGAATGAGTAACTTGAGCTGATATGACATATATCGCTATAAAAACGCTCAAACTCTCAACAATTGAGTAAACAGGAGGATTTAATTTTGTTAACTTACGTTAACAAAAACTTACAAATTATATCTTTCCTAAACTGATGTATTTTTTTGCATGGTTTCAGCCACAACAACAGAGAACTTGAATTACTATTTTTATCAATATCAAGATATTGCTGTCAGTCGTGAGGATGGTTGTAGATGTTAGACGTAGAACGATACTACCGAGTCTTAGACCTAGACCCTAGTGCCTCACCCGAGGAAGTCCACCAAGGGTATCTAGACATGACGTGGGTATGGCACCCTGACCGTTTTGTGGGTCATCCCCGTCTACAACAGAAAGCCCAGTACAAGTTACAAGAACTGAATGAAGCCCATGAATGTTTGCGTTATAAATCGGCGGCTAACGGTAGAAAAATGGGTCGTAAGTCAAAATACTCAGCCTCACCACCGTCAGCCCGTCATGCACCATCTCCAGGTTTATCCAAATCGCCAACCCAACGGAAGCCAGGAAAAAAGGCTCCGCCAACGGTTAACACGAGTAAAGCACCGATTCATTTTAAAGCCAATCCCATTGATGATTGGTTAGATTAAAATTGGGGAACGTGGAAAGTCTTTCAGCTAACTATTAACGCTCAATCAGCTCCGCAAAAGTGCAGCTTCTGGTTGATCGGTGAGTAACTCAATAATCTGATCGGTGTAGTTTTGAAACGCCGACAAACGCTTAATTTTCAGCCTACGTCCATCAGAATTATTAGTTACGCGATCGCGCGGTAAATCAATTCTCAATTCCCCTTGAATTGTACCCGGTTGCGTCGTCAGCACATAGATGCGTTGGGAGAGAAACACCGCTTCCCCTACATCATGGGTAATCATCAAAATCGTTGTACCCGTTCGTTGCCATAATTGCAGCAGGAATTGCTGCATGGCTTCGCGGGTTTGCACATCTAACGCGCCAAAGGGTTCATCCAGGAGTAAGACTTTCGGTTGACAGGCTAAAGCCCGCGCGATCGCGACTCGTTGTTTCATTCCCCCGGATAGTTCTTTGGGCAACGCTTTAGCAAACTTTGATAATCCCACAACCTCTAAATAATACGATACGTGCTGCCGTCGTTGTGCTGCGGATAGTCCCTGTAACCTTAAACCAAATCCCACATTATTCGCTACCGTCATCCAGGGATAAAGCGTATAACTTTGAAACACCATCCCTCGATCGGAACCCGGTCCAGTCACCCGCACACCATCCACGCAGATTTCACCCGCCGTTGCTTGATCCAATCCAGCAATGAGACGTAATAACGTCGATTTACCAGAACCCGATGCACCAACTACACTCACAAATTCACCCGTTTCAATGTGCATATTGATATCTTTAAGGGCAACTGTGACATCCTTACGAGTGGAGAATTGTTTATAAAGTTGAGAAACAGTTAGTTGGGTCATTAGTCATTTGTCCTTTATATTTAATCATCAATCTATAGTCCATTTACATGATACTCGCAGCAACAATCTAAATAATAAATCGAAGCTTAGACCAATTAATCCAATAACAATGAGTCCAGCAAAAATTTGATCAGTTCTCAGAAACCGCTGCGCCACACTAATCCGGCGTCCTAATCCTTCAGTTGCTGCCACTAATTCTGCCACAATCACTAAATTCCAAGAGGCGGCAATGTTGACCCGACAAGCATCAATGATGCTGGGCAGAATAAAGGGGAAAATAACATTTAGTAAAACTTGATGGCGTTTTCCCCCTAACGTATAAGATGTTTCAATTAACTCCTTGGGGACAAACTTAACCGCATCCATGATCATCAGTGTATTAAAAAATAAAGTGCCGATAAAAATCAGCAAAATTTTCGGGGTTTCGCCAACACCAAAGTATAAAATGAGTAACGGAATAAATGCTGGCGCAGGCATATACCGCACAATTCCAATAATCGGTTCCATTAGCGCCCGAATACTGGCAAAGGTTCCCATGAAAGTTCCCAAGGGAATCGAAATCAACGCGGCGAGGAGAAAACCACAGAGAACCCGAAATACACTTGCTACAATATCCTGGGGCAAATCGCCACTTGTCCAAAGTGACACAATCGCTTGCCAAACATTCTCTGGTGTCGGTAAAAACAGAGGCTCAACCCACCCCGAATGAGAAACTAGCCACCATAACCCAAACGGAATACCGATAGACAACACCATCAATGTCCAGGTCAAGGATTTGGGAATATCTTCGGCAATGCGCCAAAATAGGGTGGGTTTCAGTGTTTGAGGAGAAGATTGTACCTCTCTTGTACACAAATTTTCAGGAGTTCGAGTCATTAGGGTTTACCAGAAACGATTGGCTGTGATTATCTACATCATCGTCTTAGGTCGAATGGCACTGACTTAAGCTGGGTTCGTAGTAGGCACTTTAGTGCCAGAAGCGCTAAAGCGCTTACTACCAACTCTAAAGTCAGTGGCATTTGTCTTAGGTCGATACACAACTGGTTCTTGTGGATAAACATTCACAATGAATAACGACAATTCCTATTGTGTACGAGAGCGAATCAGCCCTGAATAAATTTAGGTTTTCTGCTTTTCCGCATAGGCTTTGACAAAGCGATCATCTAAGAGTTTATCCAAATCTGGGGCTTGTTCAATTAAACCATTCTCGACTAAAAATGTACTAATTTCTTGAGTCGCATAAGGCAGCGATGTCATGTCATCTCCTGGTTCAAACGCGGCTAAATTATCCTCGATACTAAAAATAGTCGTTCCAGCATCATAGTCCTTATATTCATCAACGGTAACTCCTGCTCGTTTGGCTAAAATTTGCAAAGATTTGTCCGAATTTTCATTCATGAAATCCAGCGTATCAAACCACGTATTGACCAAAGCTTGCACCGCTTCCGGGCGTTCCTCAAGCATTTGCCGACTCACAACAAGATGATCAGGAATTGCACCGGGAAAGTCCTTGGAACTAAACAACTCTTTACTCCCTGGACGTTCTAATGCCTTGGTTGTAAACGGCGCAAATACACCTACAGCATCCACCTGTCCGGCAACAAAGGCGGCAGAGGCTGCCCCCGTTTCTAAGGGTTTGATTTCCACATCATCTGGAGATAATCCAGCTTTTTCTAATCCTAAAAGTAAAAGAAAATGATCAACTGTACCCGCTTCTACAGCAACCGTTTTTCCTTGCAAATCCTTTATGTCATTAATTTCCTCACGAACAATAATTTTGTCATTTCCGGTTGAATTATCATTGACCAAAACAATGACTTGATCGGAGCCAGCCGCAACGGAGCTAATCGTGTCATTTAAGGTTTGGGTATTGGCATCTAACTGACCTGCGGCTAGGGCATTAATTGAATCCAGATAACCATCAAACCATTTCAAATCCACTTTCACATCATTGGCGGCAAAGAGTTGTTCTTCCTCGGCGATTTGCCAGGGTAACCAACCGGGCCACGCACTGAATCCCATCTGAACGGCTGTTGTTGAAGGGGATTCAGAGGTAGAGACATCAGTAGCAGGAGTACAGCTAACCGCAATCGTTAAACTGACAAAAAATAAGGTAAACCAGGTAACAATAGTTCGGATTTTCATAGGTTAAAACTCAAAATTGAACACTTGGTCGGGGCAGGTTTAGTGACATTTGGGTAAACGAATAAAGGATAGTAGTGAAACCCACGCCTACACACTCAAAACGTTCTTAGTTAACCCGAACTAAGCGTATTTCTGTACGCTGTTGACGGGGATCAGTTGGAGGAATGCCTGACAGGGGTTGATTAAAGCCTTTGCCTTCTGCGACAAAGTTATGTTTAAGACCACGATTTTTGAGATAGTTAACCACAACTTGGGCGCGTTGTTGACTTAAGGTTTGGTTCAGCGCTGCTGCCCCTGTTTTCGAGGTATGACCAATCACCCGCACGGCTAAAGTTTGGGGATTAAACTCCTGAATTTCATTGGTTAACTGATTCAGGGTTTGTTGCCCTTGACTGGTTAATGTTGCTGAACCGACACCAAATTTAACTTCGCCTCGCACTTCTAAGTTGCCAATATCCGGGGCGGCGGTAATCTGTTGGGCGGAGACTTGCGGCACAGCAGCAACGGTTTCTCCCTTGCCCGATAGTCGGTCTGCCAATTCTGGGTTATCGGCACGCACTAAGCTAATTAAGGTTTCGGTATTAGTTGCGGCTTTGGTAAGAAACTGAGGTGAAAATAAGCTCTGGGGGGCTTGCGGAACATCATTTAATCGACCGGCTAAAACTAATACGGCGGCGGTGGAACCAATCCGTTTTTCTAGGATATTATCACTCATCCATTGCTGGGCTTCAGAGGCAGTAAAAAAGTCAATTCCCTGTAAAACGGCGCTAGCTTCACTAGAAGATAATTCCCCATCTTCTGCGATTTGCGTTTTTAATTGGGAAGGTTCGCGAACATTCACATCAATCCGGCGATAGTAGGCTTCCAGTAATTCTGAAATTTTCTCAGGTTGAGACTCAATCAAGCGATTAGATGCCACAATCACATCCACAATCGCTTGGGGTGCATCCTGACTGGATAAAACGACAGTATGCCCTTGTTTTTTGGCTTGGGTGACATAGGGTTCCCAAATCACCGCCACCGCCACATTCTGATTGGGATCTTGTAACAATTGCCACGCCTCAGACGCATCAGCGACTTTTTCGACTTGAAAATCAGCTAGCTTAAACGCCTCAAACTTGGTACTCAACACCAGCGCCAGGTACTCACTGGGGGTATCGCCCGCAAAGGTGAGGGTTAACTGTCGTCCTTGCGATCGCTCCTGCTCAACTAATCCCTTAAGATCTAAGAGTGACTTAAGGTTTGGATATTTCTTCGTATTCAGCACAACGGCATCAGCGCCTACCGTGCGGTCAATCAAGCCAATAATTTGTCCTTCGGGTTGTTGTTGCAGGAACTGATCTAATGTCGTGACTAATAAATCAGCTTTTCCCTGATTCAATAATTCAGCCCGTTTAGCTTGATCAAACTCATCTTGATAGCGCAGTTTCAGCCCAACCTCTTCTAATGCTTCTTGAAACGGCTGACTGCGAAATGTGCTATAGCCGCTGAATGTATCTCCCAGAATCCTCAGTTCACCTTTGGCGGCTTTGGTTTGAGTCTGACTTGACAGATTAGGAACTAGATCAGGTGCCGCCTTACTCAACACCCACAGACCACCTCCAATCAGACCCAAGGTAGCGGCTAAAGCTAAAATCAATACTAGCGGATTATCGCGTTTACTCATAACCTATAATCGACCTATTCTATTTCACTATGCTAGCGGTTGATTTATTGTACTTTATGTAACATTTTTGCGCGGGTTTCTGTAAAGCTATGGTTTTTACAGATGTCACCGCATCCATGAATCAACCCAGATGCCGTAGGTCTACTCTCACTCACGCTCTCAACCCCCATTGGTTTTTTAGTGGACATCTGCAAGTTTCTGTTTAAATTTTGGCAGATTCAATGGGGAAAAGTCAGGAATAAAGCACGGATTAGCTCGGAATAAGTCAGGATATCACTCAAGATGGCTCAGGTCAATTCAGATAAATGTCACGCGGCTTAATCCTAAATCTGTTGAGCAACAAATGCTTATTTATTTGACATTCAGATTAAGATAGTTCTACGCTCATTGGAGAATTTTTTCATGAATGCCTATTTCGCTTTAATTATTTCGATTATGATTGGTATCGGTGGGCAACTAAGCCTTAAAGCTGGCGCTATGCAGGGTATTGGTAGTAAGCTTTTCTTTCTTCAACCCTACATTATTGTGGGATTATCGTCTTATTTCTGTGCTTCTCTATTCTATATCTTTGCCCTTAGAGAAATCCCTGTTTCTGTGGCTTTTCCCAGCGTTTCGATTAGTTATGTGGCGGTGGCTTTTTTGGCTCATTTAATTTGGGGAGAACCGTTTGGCATCAGACAGGTTATCGCCCTAGTACTGATTGGTCTGGGAATATACACATTAAATCATTCATCTTAGACAACGATTAAAAACTGCACCCAAAGATAGTTACATTAAGTATTGTTAGAGTTTGTCCAGCAGTGCTAGTAATTGTGAATACCAAGAAGGGACATTAAACACGTCCCTAATCATCTGTTTGTTCAAAAACCTGGATGTGACCCTTTGGGTGCGAAAAATGGTTAAATATCGCTTTCGCTCAATTCACGAGTCATGTAGTCGAAGGGTTGATCCACAAATGCCGTATTAGTCACTCCAGCAGCAGCGACTTGTTCTTTCAGGATATCTTTCATAATTTGGATACCGCGAACAGTTGGACCAATTGGAACCCCCAACGAATTGTAGGTTTCCCGTAACCCTTGCAAAACTCGTTCGTCTAGGACATCCATACTCCCAGCAACCAGTGCATAACTGGCATAGCGGAGATAATAGTCCATATCCCGCAGACAAGCAGCATAGCGACGAGTCGTATAAGCATTACCACCCGGACGAATCAGTTCCGGGACGTCTTCAAAGAGTTGCGATCCTGCCTGCTTGACAATTGAGGCGGCATTGGCATTAATCACTGCTGCTGCCATGATTCGGGCTGTACCACTGTCAAAGTAAGATTTGAGTAAATCGATCGCATCGCGATCAAGGTAACGACCGCTAATATCGTAGTTTCTAATCAGGCTTGTAATCGCATCCCGCATGAGTCGGCTCTCCCAATCTATATATCTTTATCTATTTATATTGCCAGCTATTGCGACGCTCTCATCAAAAGTCTCTGGAATGAGAATTCCTGCACCATTCTTGATCACATAAGCTGGACTGCCCAACTATTGCTCCCAAAGCAACTTGGCTTATCTAGAATAGAATACGTCATTGTTGAGCGGATTGACAAATAGGGGACGGGCAATCCTTAGCATTTTGTAATATTTAATACAATTTAATCTTTTTCTTAGGATATCAAGGATCAGGAAATGAGATTCTGTAACTTTGGATACAAAAGCTGCCTCTGCCTCTCCCTAGGATGAGTCAGATGAACAGGAGACAGGTTTCAAGCCCAATCAGGTTGTTGAGGTAAACCTGAGATGGTACGATAACGGCTCCCCGGCTTAGGGAGAAAGCTCGCACCAAACTAAACTGTATCTTGTTTCGTTTCTCACACGCAGGAGACAAGCTGATCGGGTCTACCCGTGTTTCCATCTCCTGCTGTTATCAACCGTATCGTTTCCTTATCTCATGTCTAGTTGGTTTGTGCGACACTTGATTCCTAAGTTCCCCCGTCGTCCTAAGCGTCAGGTTTAGGACAGACACCACCGTCTGTCGAGGTCGGTGAGAACTTCAACTGCCCCACCGCTATTTGAACTTTTCTAAACAATAGTCCACTTGACAAAAGGAGTCATTCATGCCAGAAACGCCACAAGAAGTCTTGAAAATGATTCAAGATCAAGACATTAAGATTATTGACCTCAAATTCATTGATATGCCAGGAATCTGGCAGCACTGCTCGTTTTACTATGATCAAATAGACGAAAGTGCTTTTGAAGATGGGGTAGCCTTCGACGGGTCAAGTATTCGCGGTTGGAAAGCCATTAACGAATCGGACATGTCAATGGTTCCCGATCCGAAAACGGCTTGGATCGACCCGTTCATGAAAGAAAAAACCTTGAGCATGATCTGCTCAATCAAGGAACCCCGCACGGGTGAATGGTACAGCCGTGATCCCCGCACCATCGCCCAGAAAGCACTGGACTTTTTGAAGTCCACCGGAATTGGCGATATTACCTTTTTTGGTCCAGAAGCTGAGTTCTTTATCTTCGAGGATGTTCGCTTTGATCAAACAGAGAGCAAAGGGTTCTACTACGTAGATAGCGTGGAAGGGCGTTGGAATTCTGGACGGGAAGAAGCTGGCGGGAACCTGGGATATAAACCGCGCTACAAAGAAGGATATTTCCCCGTCTCACCTACGGATACGATGCAAGACATGCGTACCGAAATGCTGCTCACCATGGCTCAATGTGGTGTGCCAATTGAAAAGCATCACCACGAAGTTGCCTCTGGGGGACAGAACGAACTCGGTGTCCGTTTTGCACCAATCGTGGAAGCCGGTGACTTCTTGATGGTGTACAAATATGTGGTTAAAAACGTCGCCAAGAAGTATGGCAAAACTGCCACCTTTATGCCCAAGCCAATATTTAACGACAATGGTTCTGGGATGCACACTCACCAGTCCATCTGGAAGAATGGGAAACCCCTGTTCTTTGGCGATGGCTACGCTGGGTTGAGTAAGATGGCGTTGCATTACATCGGCGGTTTACTCAGACATGCGCCGGCTTTGTTAGCTTTAACCAACCCAACCACCAACTCCTACAAGCGCTTGGTGCCAGGGTTTGAAGCGCCTGTGAACTTGGCTTACTCCCAAGGAAACCGTTCCGCCTCCATCCGGATTCCCTTGTCTGGTGACAATCCTAAGGCGAAGCGGATGGAATTCCGTTGTCCTGATGCGACGTGTAATCCCTATATTGCTTTTGCGGCGATGTTGTGTGCAGGTTTGGATGGGATTAAGAATGAAATTGATCCGGGCGAACCGTTGGATGTGGATATCTATGACCTCTCGCCAGAGGAATTGAGCAAAATCCCATCAACTCCTGGTTCTCTGGAAGCTGCTTTAGAGCATTTGGAGCAGGATCATACCTTCTTAACCAGTACAGGTGTATTCACCGAAGACTTTATCGACAACTGGATTGCTTACAAACTCGACAATGAGATCAACCCGATGCGGTTGCGTCCTCATCCCTATGAGTTTTCCCTCTACTATGATGTCTAGTCTCAACTGTTAGCACAAAATAACCAAAAAAGCCATCCTGACAGGGTGGCTTTTTTGGTTAACTGGCTTGGGCTAGAGTGGGGAAGCAAAGGGGATTTTCATTTCTGTTACACTTGAAAAAGTAAATTTACAAAAAAACATAAAACTTAATGACTGTTGCATATCCCCGCAAACTGAAAAACTCTGTTAGTGCGCGTGAAATCCTCCAACGGGTAGTGAGCGATCGCGAAATACACCTAATCACGCTGAATCGCTACCGCTATAACGAACAACATAGCTGCAAAGACCTCACGGAAGTGGTAGAAAAACTCAATGGTCAACCGCGAGACTTGGTACAGGAACTGTCTCACCATATTTGTGACGAAGCTCGCCATGCGATGTGGTTGACAGACCTTCTAGTAGACTTGGGTGCAGATATTGGTATGCCTCCCGGAGTATCCTACATCCATGAGTTCGAGCGACTCATCGACCAGCAAACCTATGAATCACCAGGCAACAAAGAAGATGGTCTGATTGCTGCCTTAGCGGCAATCAACGTCACGGAAAAGCGTGGTTGTGAATATTTCTCGGCTCATATTCGAGCGTTGAAAGAAGTTCCACAAACCGAAGAAAACATCAAGATTAGAGAAACAATTGAACGAATTTTCCCAGAAGAAGCCGTTCACGTCCGATGGGGTAACCGATGGCTGGCTAAAATGGCTGATAAAAGCCCCCGACATCGCCGGAAGGTGGAACAAGCTAAGCGCCAGTATGTGGCAATTGAACAGGCAGCTTATGAGGCTGGGATGGATATCATGGCTGGTGCAGAACTGCGCCGACTCAACCATCTGTTAGAAATTGCCAATACTTTAGAGATTTGGGAACGTCCCAAGTACCTGATGGAAAACATACCGCAGACACTGCTAGCCCCCGAATTGCAGATGACCCGTCTAACTGTGGCACAACGAGCTTGGCAACGTGATCCCAAGATGTTTATGGAAAAGTTTGTACCGATGTTCTTGAACGGACTGAATATTGTCCCCAATAAGCAACACAAAGCTACGGCTTAGGCACATTTTCAAAGGAATTCGCTCTCTAGAGTTGAGAACCCCTAAGTCAGATCCCCGACTTCTTGAAGAAGTCGGGGATCTGGGTCTTTGCGGGTAAGTAATCGGGATTAACGGATAAAATAAGCTTGGGGGTACTCCCAAGTATCAAAGACGCCACATCTGGCGATTATGGTGTGGGACTTACTGCCTTCCCTTTTCTTGCATCATTGGTTAAAGTTAGGTGCATCGCTGATAATGCTTGCCATGTTCCCAGCAAGCTACAGGACGTATCCACCGTAAATACCACGCCTTGTGTTATATAAAATTGTCAACTCCTATAGAGAAACGTTTATGACCACTCAAAAATCAAGTTCAGAAACGGTGTCTACTGAAGGCTTGTCAACGGAGGAGATGGTTCCCACGGAGTTTATCCAAGACAAGACTACCGTCAACTATGTAGAAACCATCGAAACAGTCATCTCTAGCCTGGAGCAAGATGACAGTGCTATGGTAAGCCATAACGACGAAGGCTATCTCTGGAAGTTTAAGTATGGTAGCGTAGAAGTCTTTGTCCAGCTAACGGGTTCTACAGACGAGGATACATTCACCGTTTGGTCTTCGGTGCTGAACCTCCCGGCAGAAAAAGAAGCTGAATTGATGCGTAGGCTTCTGGAAATGAACTGGTCAGATACCTTTGAATCCCGTTTTGGGATTGTGGATGATCAAGTGGTGGTGTTATCATCGCGCACGGTGGCTGAACTATCGCCGGGAGAAATTTCTCGGGCGATTACGATTGTTGCTACTATTGCTGATGATAATGATGAAGCGTTGCAAGAAGAGTTTGGCGCGGCTTGATTTGTACTACAACCAGAATCCGCCTCTACACCGAACAAGGTGAACTCTCTTACTTTTACACGGGATCTGGAAAACCTCTCTCTAAACCTCTCTCCGAACCTCTCCCTAGCCCTCTCCTACAAGGAGAGGGAAGCGGAATATATTTTTTTATTTGGAGAGGCTTTGAATTCTCCCTCATGGAACAAAAAGCGAAGCATCCGCTGGCTTCCCCCTTCGTTAGCTTGTATTGTGTCCACCTACTTATACCTTGTAGAGGTTAGCAGCGGGAGCAGTCAATCTCTCTATCGTAGCTGGTGAAAATTTTATTTATCGAAGATAACGACTTGAATCGGGAAGCAATTAGTGAATATCTTGAGTTGCATGGGTATGAAGTTTATGCTAAACCCGATGGCGCTAATTTTTTAGAGGTGGTGAGAGAATGTGAAGTACCCCAACTTGCTTCGCTGAAGTTGGGGCTTCCAACTCCTTAAAAACAAGGACGGTTTTATTCGTCTTTGGGATTTCCCGCTTCATCCGCCGACGCCTCCAAAGGTTGCCCTCTATTGGTCTTACTCAGCGTCCACAGGCAGCCGTCCGCCTTCCGCAGACAGTGATATTTTGTTAGTCCGCTTGGTTTTCGCGGTTTATGGTTGTAGAGACGCGATGCGAGAAGCGTCTGTACTAACCGAATAATGCCTATTGGCATCTTGCGCTATTCTTTTGGAGGACGCTAAAAGCGAACGGTGGTCGAGTTCCGAGCCGCGCAAGGACTACATCTCTATCACACCGAGCATGACTATCTGTCTTCCCATGCCTTAGAAGGTAGACCTAAGCGGATTATTGCCATTGTACTACAAAAGATTTGGCGTGTCAGGATAACTTGGAAATCTCCGTACCTCCGATTAAGAGCTGTCCATCCTCACCTTGCTATCGCTGAAGGTGAGGACTTTCGCGACTACGTTAAACCTGATTTAATTTTACTGGATCTCAAGTTACCAGAGATTGATGGCTTTACGTTGATGGAACAACTGCAACAATCCCAATCGTTACAAATCCCGGTGGTCATTCTTTCAGCACTTTCCTTTAATTCGGATAAACAGCGAGCATTTGAATTGGGGGCTTGCTGTTTTTTGGTGAAACCGACGATGGTGCAGGATATTAGGCGTGCGATTCAGAAGGAATTGAAATAATTGGCACGTCTGTTTTCTGGTAGGGACGGGTTTAGCCATTTACAGCAGATTTGGTGGTTGATGAGGTACAGCCTTAAGCAAGATCCCCGACTTCTCCAAGAAGTCGGGGATCTGTCTGTGTTGCTTGAAAAGCGTTGTATTTTAGATACTCACCAAGAAATGAACAACAAAACCTTCTATTCCGACTCGGATTGGCGTTGCTGTTGAATAAACTCCTCAATAATCCGGGTAAGATTATTCACAGATTCTCCGATTTGAGTGAGTCGGGTTTCAGTTTGAGATAGTCCGAGTAGAGTATTTTGGAGTTGGTTGCCTAAAATGTCGATCGCGTCTCGATACTCTCTCTCTAATTCTTCCAGAGTCATGGTAGAACCTCAACGATTGATTGATTTCCAGTCTGGACAATCGATGTTAGCGATCGCGTCTATGCTATGTTGAATTTGTGTTCATGAACAGCGCGATCGCGAGTAAGTTGCTCAGATTAGTCAATCGCTCTATTGTCGGCTGATCCCAATGGCGTGGGGTTATGCATTGATGGACACACAGCTCCCCTAATCGTTGACCGTGACTGATTAAGGGTACAATTAAAACAGCTTTGGTTTTTAACGGAGTCAGTTGCGCGATCGCTTCCTCTGAGAGTTCGGTTTGCTCAATATGCTCTTGCTCAATATCCTCAATCGCGACAATTTGCCCTTGTTGGTACACTGTCTTATAGTCTTCCTCTAAACCGGGATCAGCAAGGGAAAGTTCTAGCACCGAGGGATATCCGGGGGCGACGGATTCCACAATCGATTGATCGCCTAAGGTATAAAGGATGACTCGTTCAACCTCTAACTGAACTCGCAGCTTCGCCACCGTGAAATCCAGCAGGGTTGACACAGGAGTAGACTTACCCAAGCGCTGGAGAATCTCTGCGAATAAAGCATCCCACTGTTGTAAACGCTGTAATTGCTGGGTGGCTTGTTCCGCCTGTGTCAAAGCTTGAGCCGCCGCCAAGAGACGCCGTACTCGTTGGGAGAGAACCGCCCAATAGATGGGTTTGGTGACATAATCCGTTGCACCTACGGCAAAAGCACGATCCACGGACTCTTGATCATCCAAAACCGTAATCATTAAAATCGGGATGCGATCGCCTCCCGGTAGAGAACGCAAACGCTGACAGCAGGTAAAGCCATCCAATCCCGGCATAACTGCATCCAACAATACCATGTCTGGCTGATGATGCATATATTCGCTCAGACATTGCTCCCCATCCTTCGCTTCCACGACGCCATACCCTTCTTCTGTCATCGCTAAATTGAGTAATGAGCGCATCGAACGATCATCATCAACGACGAGGATTAAAGGTTGATTGGGCTGACAATCCATCGTTTTACCTCGTGGGACTCCGACCTCAACGAAGTAGGTCGGAGGGGGATAGAGGTCAAACCACGCCGCTCGATGCGGCAAGGTTTGACAACCCAACTGTTGATACCAGTCCGGTATTTCGTTGCAACAATTGGA
>NZ_JAVJNP010000125.1:0-10834 GCF_040217205.1 Coleofasciculus sp. A1-SPW-01
TAGGCTTACAGTTGATCCGAACTGGGGAAGCATTCGGAAGTGTGTATCAGTTGATGGCTAGTGGTCTATTCAACTCTTGCGTCACCAGACTTGTCTCTGGCAATCCCCACGCTCCACGTTAGTAGCGTGGGGTTGCTGAATGGCTAGGTTTCATCTGGCTGTCTAGATAGCTTACGCATTAGACATCTTATCTTATCTGACCAAAAAGCGATGCCGCAAAAGGGCGATCGCACTCACTCAGTCTATCCATACATACCCTATGAAGACATTAAACGCAAGCTCGACACTCGCTGTCGCGCCACAATTTGCTGCCATTCGCGCCGTTTTCCCTCCTGACGGTGATTACCAGCGCCAACGCTGGAAACGGTCAACTGGCAACGTTTTCACCGCCATTAATCCCGCCCAAACAACTCACAGGGTATCGGCTAGAACACCAATCCACATTCCCTGATTCAACACCCAATAACCAAGAGTACATCATGACCTACAAAAATAAACTCTACCCGTGGTGTATCGTTCGCCACCTGCCAAACAGTCAACGGCGCGTCGTTTGCCGTCTTCGCAGCCGCAGCGATGCAGAAGGACACTTGCAAGTTCTGCGACGGTTCATGCCTACGTTGAACTTTACCATTCTTTTTGATATCCCGCCCGAAAACGATGACCCATTCACCTATTCAAAAATTAAAATCTAAACTCCAATGACTGCCTTATTTCGCCGTATTAACCCCGCGAAAAAGTTCCGCATCACCAAACGCCAAATCGCCCAATTCCTGGGAATTTCCGAATCCCTAATTGTCAAAGTTGAATCCTGGCTTTATGTTATATTCGTTCACCGTTTGGACAAAGGCGGACAATTTATCAGTTATCGCCAAATGGAACAATGGGAAAATGCTGTAGCCTGTCACCTGCAAAAATGCTCGACTTGGGAACAGTTAGAACATCTGTGGAATGCGATTAAATTTGATCACACGAAGCATCAAAAACAATATGTCGCCTCTGTCTTGTCATTCCTGGACAAAATTAGGTGGAAATGTCTGGAAGCCATTTCCCCACAGATACCACCCGTTGCCAAGGCGCAGGGCTATGCTAGTTTATCAGTTTATCAACGTGCGATCGCTTCCAAGGATTGATTGAGTTTAGTGTGGATAGATGAAAATAATTCTCTACAAAATAGCTTTTGCTTCACCCATTAGCTCAAAGTGATAGATCTAGAATCGTACAGAGAGCTTGAGCTAGTTCTTGGAGATAGATATCATCCAAATGACCAAGCACTCTAATAATCCGAGATTTATCAATGACTCGAATTTGTTCACACAGAATCACTGAATTTTGGCTTAAACCCCCAACTCCTGCTGGAACAAACACATGAGAAGGTAAAAGCTTTTGCCGTATCTTGGTTGTAAACGGCGCAATAATAGTATGAGGACTAACAGCATTAGCCCGATCAATCTGTAGAATCACTACAGGTCTTATCCCTGCCTGTTCTGTACCTACGACTGGGTTCAGGTCACATAAAACTACATCTCCCCGTCTGATTTGTAAGCTGCTTAAAGGCTTGGCTACCACTGAATTTCTCCACGAGCGAGACGTTCTTCATACTCTTCTAAATTCGATAAGTAGTCAGTGAAATCAGATTCAGCAATTTCTAGCGCTTCGTTAAACTGCATCCATAAAGCAGCACGTCTGTTGTCACTTCTCATCAGCAGGAACTCAATGTAATCGTTCACTTGCTGGACAAGTGGTTCCGGTAATTGGCGAATCTTCGCTATGGTTTTCTCATATACAGTCATTTATCGAATCTCCCATGTTCAATCCTGCCTCTGTGGGAAATTCCTCAAGAGTGCAGTTAAGTATCTGTATTGACACTTCCCGCCCATGAAGAAAGCATGGACGAAGATTCTTGGTTCAGCGAGTCTCCTTGTTCATCCTCGCCCCACTATGATAAGCGATCGCGTCCACTTCACAGATTCATGACTCCAGCAATAATGTCGCGTGATTATCGATAAAAGCAGGTTTACCATTACTATCCATCGCGCTGAACGTTTGGAAATAGCGGCGGACAGGCGGCGGAAAATCGGGAAAATCAAAATAGGTGTCACCCACAGCAATATCAGCCCAAAAGTTACGTAAACTGGGGGCAAGTTTATCCGCGTCGTGTTGGGGTAAACATAAAGGTGGGGCGGTAAGTAACTTTACCATAAACGGATGAGAGCGATCGCCCATCCATTTTCGCGAAATTTCCGGCAAATTCTCCCAACCGGGTACAGAGGTGATGTGATGGGATTCTATCTGTAAGCAGCGATTCCCTAAATTATCGGTTCGCAGTTCTAAGACGCGGTAGGGATGGGGATAGCTGACTAATGATCCAGTGGTAATATCATAGATTCCCTGGTGATAGGCGATATCCTGGACATGAAGATGACCCGTAAAAATCAAATTGACCCCAGCCGCTTTGAGCAGATTTAACAGGGTGGGGGCATTATCCAGCATATAGCGGCGTCCCAAGGGATGCTTGGCTTGATCCGGTAGATGTTCAATAACATTGTGATGTACCATGACCACAATCAACTTATCCTTAGTCTGGGCAAGTACATCCTCAAGCCATGCCAATTGGGGTGCATCGAGACAACCGAGTTGTTTACCCATCTGGTCAAATTGGTTGGAATTTAAACTAATAAGCTGCACACCAGGGAAAATTTCATAGGTGTAGTAGAGTTGATCTGGATTGTTATAGCCAAATTGACGATAGTAGTGGGGAAACTCCTTTAATCCAATCGAACGTTCATCAGGTAATAGCGTGGGGACATCATGATTACCAGGTACAACGTAAACCGGGTAGGGTAGCTGGGACAATCGCCTTTGTAGCCAGTCATGGTTAGTCGGTTCGCCGTGCTGGGTTAAGTCTCCTGGAAGTAGGAGAAAATCTAGATTAAGCTGTTCTAAATGATTGAATACTAACTCTAGGGCAGGGATACTGATTTCCACTAAATGGAAGCGGTTGGGAATATCCCAAATAGTTTGGGGCAGGGCGATGTGTAAGTCACTGATTACGGCAAAGCGGGCATTTAAACTCATGAAATTTTTCCCTCTCTCAGCCTTTGGTTTCCAGGTTAAGTCTCGGATTTGTATTGGCTGCAAAAGTTTCTGTGAAACCTGAGATGTTTCTGGTATCTAGATTTTCACAAAAATTAATTATTCTGTATATTTTCGAGCCAGATTCCGACACAATCGCTAGATTAGAATTAGTATCTATAAGCTAGGGCTTTGCCGAAATCGAGCGGCACTATCCAGAGTTGACATTCATTATACCATTGTCAGAGGGGTAACAACCCTACTATTTACCAGGGTTTTGGAGAAAGTAGTTATGTTTGAAAAGATGCTTGTTGCCATAGATACCTCTGGTATGGGTGATCATGTTTTTGAGCAAGCCCTAGAGTTAGCCAAAGCGGTCAAGGGTAATCTATTACTGTTGCACGTTCTGTCTCCGGAGGAAGACACGAGTCCGGGTATGCCAGGATTTTCCGAGGTGGACTACTATCCGTGGCGATTAGATGATGTGAATATTGCCTACCGCAAGCAGTGGGACGAATTTGAAAGCGAATGTCTGGAGATTTTGCGATCGCGCACAGATGAAGCTACGACGGCTGGTGTCTCGGCTGAGTTTACCCAAGTGCCAGGAAGTCCGGGGGAAACCATCTGTAAGGTGGCGAAGAATTGGCAAGCTGATCTCATTGTCATTGGTCATCGGGGTTTGTCGGGGCTTTCGGAGTTAATTTTGAGGAGTGCTAGTAATTACGTTCTTCACCATGCTCCCTGTTCAGTCCTGACGGTGCAATTACCTACTGTTAAAACGTCTTAATCCTGTAAAAATGATGGAATGGAATTCTGAATCTTTAGAAAACCAAATTGGTATTCAATTTAAGCATAGTGATACACTTAGACTTGCTTTGATGCATCGCTCTTATGCTGAACAAATTGGAGAATCTGAACAGAATAACGAGCGATTAAAATTTCTTGGAGATGCTACTGTTAATCTGGTAATTACTGACTATTTATATCACAACTGTCCCTATTTAGAGGTGAGCAATTTTAAAGGATTACGGGACAAGTTAGTCGAAGGACAACGGTTAACAAAACTGTGGTATCAATTGGGGTTAGGCGAAGGGTATCCGTTTCTGGGACTGACGCAAGAACGGCATCGCTTGCGTTTACAAAATCACAATCCCTTTGAAGAAGCATTGATCGCGTTAGTTGGGGCGATTCATCAGGATCGGGGGTTTTCTCAAGCACGGAATTGGTTGGTTAAGCAGTTGATTGCACCGTTGCTGGAGCGTCATTTAAAAAAGATAAAAGAGCGTTCGTCACCGAATAAACAGTTAAGGTTTCTGGGAGATGCGGTATTGAAGGGGATAGTTGCGGATTATTTGTCTGGCTATCTTCCCAATGTTAAAGTGGGCAATTTAAATGACTTATTTAAGGAATTGACCTCTAAAGATAATCAATCCAACTTTATCAATCAAATCACGACTGAAGAGTTGACGGCGCTAAATTTGGGAAATGAGAAAGTTTTAGGCAAATCATTTAAGGCATTATTAGCTGCCGTTTATCTGAATCGCAGTGCTGAAAATGATAAGCGGGGATTTGCGGAAACCGAAAACTGGTTTGTTGAACGGTTTGTTGATCAGGAGCAGGTGTTAAGGAAGGCGATTCGTTTACTGATGGAGGATGGCAGATCACAAAAGTGGATTGTCCGGCATGTTATGGGGTATGAAAGTAAAGATTATCATGCGGGGAGAGATCGGTTTAATCAGGTGATGGAAGGTTAGGTTAGGTAGCCGTAAAACTTATCGATATAACTCCCAGAGAGCAATTAGGTCAAGCAGATTCCCCCTACAGGTGGTTCATCGCCTCTACAGGGAACAGGGGTTTGACCTGTAATTTGATTTCTATCGCCCCACATTGACGCAAAAATGCCCCGAATTCAAGGATTCGTCATTGTAAACGCCCCTCTGAAGGATAGTATTACTACTTGAGACTTCATCGTACACAACCATCATTATGAATATTCTGTTTGTTGCCGCAGAGGTAGCGCCCCTGGCAAAAGTCGGCGGTATGGGGGATGTTGTGGGTGCATTGCCTAAGTTCCTGAAGCGCTTGGGACATGATGTGCGGATTTTTATGCCGTATTACGGCTTTTTACCCGACAAGATGGAGATTCCCAAAGAACCTGTTTGGTGGGGATCTGCCATGTTTGAGTCATTCGCTGTCTATGAGACGGTATTACCCGGAACCGATGTCCCCCTCTATCTGTTTGGTCATCTCGCCTTCTCAGGACGCCATATTTACGCCGGAGCGGATGAAGACTGGCGATTTACCCTCTTTGCTAATGGCGCGGCTGAGTTTGCCTGGAACTACTGGAAACCGCAAATCATTCATTGCCACGATTGGCATACAGGCATGATTCCAGTGTGGATGAGCCAGTCACCCGATATTTCTACCGTCTTTACGATTCACAATTTGGCGTATCAAGGTCCCTGGCGCTGGCGCTTACAGCAGATAACCTGGTGTCCCTGGTATATGCAAGGTCATAATACAATGGCAGCAGCGGTACAATTTGCGGATCGAGTGACTGTCGTGTCGCCAACTTATGCTGAACAAATTTGCACGGCTGAATACGGCGAAACCCTAGAAGGCTTAATGTCTTTCATTAGTGGTAAAACTGTCGGGATTATTAATGGCATTGATACGGATAGTTATGACCCAGAAACCGACAAATATATCGAGCAAAATTTCAGCGCCGATACGCTGGAATTACGTCGCAAAAACAAAGTGACCCTGCAAGAAGAGGTGGGCTTAGAAGTCAACTCCAATGCCTTTTTCATGGGCATGGTCACGCGCCTGGTGGAGCAAAAGGGGATTGACCTATTATTACAAGTCATTGATCGCTTCCTGGCTTACAGCGATGCCCAATTTATATTGCTGGCATCTGGTGAACGCTACTACGAAACCCAAATGTGGCAATTGGCATCTCGCTATCGGGGTCGTGTGTCTGTCCAACTCCTTTATAGTGATGCTCTGTCTCGACGCATTTATGCGGGTTGTGATGCATTCCTAATGCCATCCCGCTTTGAACCTTGTGGCATTACTCAAATGCTCTCTATGCGCTATGGTTGTGTCCCCATTGTCCGGCGCACCGGGGGTCTGGTGGATACGGTTTTTCACCATGAACCGGTTAGCCAAACTGGGACGGGTTACTGTTTTGACCGCTATGAACCGTTAGACTTTTATACCTGTATGGTACGGGCTTGGGAAGGTTTCCGCTTTAAAGATCAATGGACAACGCTACAGCAACGCGGTATGCGTCAGAATTTCAGTTGGGATAAATCAGCCAAACAGTATATCCGCACCTACCGAGAGGTTTTAGGATTACCGCCAGAGGAGGAAACTGCCCAAACACAAGAGACTGATTCAACCCTTACAGGTGTTGTCAGATACATTTAACCCGGAAAAATCTGGTATGGCTCCGGAAGTTTCTGAGTATGGCACAATCTGGAATGAAGCTATCACACCAGATGTGGAGGTATCTCTCAAAGCCTTCAACAGAATGTTGAAAGCGCCATTGATATCACGCCCAATAGTATGACCACAGGAGGGACAAACGAATCGTTTGTTGCCTCCTAATTTTGTGTGAACATGACCACATTTTGAACAGGTTTTACTGGTGTACTCTTCCGTCACGTCTACTACAACACAGCCATACTTGGCTGCTTGATGCTTCAACGAAATCTTAAAACGGTAATGCGACCATGTAACCAGCTTTCGCGCTGTTTTAGTTGACAGCCGTCGTTTGCCCCGTTTGATCATGTTTTTCACCTCAAACGTGGGCAAAAATATTATCTTGTACTTGGTACATAGGTAGTTAGCTGCTTTTTTGTGCAACTCATCTACCAAATTTCGGATCTTAATCCGAATTTTTTGTGCCGCTTTTCGCAACCGATACCGCAAGTGTTTAAACTGGCGTCCCTTAGATAGACCGATTCGAGACATCAGCCGATCAAGGTGACTGGCTAACCGATAAATGCGCCCTATGTCATACTTGCCAACCTCCCAGACTTCAGAACCGTCGAACCCGGTCAAGAATGTTCTCACGCCAGGGTCAAGGGCGATAGCCAGTTGGCTATCCAAAGGTTCGGGCTTAGGCGCGTCTATGGCATAACAAATAAACCAGCGCCCTCTGTCCAAGACCAAGGCAGGTTCATGGTGCATTTTATCGATGATTGGCTCACTTGCCTTAAAGCTTAATCCCTTGGTCTGTGTCGGGTAAAACGCTCCCTTCTTCCAATTGTCCTTTTGAAACCGAATGGATTTAACGGGTTCACGCACAGATCTGAATTGAGCATCTCCCCCCGACTTCCTTGCCGCTTTATGTGCTTCAAAGGCTTGAAATACCGCCAGTTGGCGTGGGTTATAAGGGGTTTGACTTACCCAAGATGGAGCCATGTCCATGACCATTTTTCGGAGGTCGTATTTGCCAATTTTCTGGGTCTTAAGTATGGCTATTGCCTGATTAAAGCACCATCGTGCAGCCGAAATCCACTGAAACCAGGCTTTAGCCAGCGTTGTTTCTGGATAAACTCGGATCTTCTTTGATAGCAGACTTGTACTTTCTGAGACCGTACAATCTGCAACTGAAGACATGGACGATGGCAAGGATATCTTCAACCATTTCTCGCTCATTAGACAAGTCACTTCGGTTGAGAACCACGAGGAAGCAATCTTTTTGTTGACAGAGCCATTCGATAAGGTCAAGACCGAACCTGACAAGTCGGTCTTTGATCGAGACCACAACTTCTCTGACATTTCCTGACAAAACTTGTCCCAAAAGGGAAAGAAGTCCTTTGCGCTTGTAGTTGAGTCCTGAGCCGACTTCTTTGATAAGCTTTCCGTTTGTGAACAGGGATTGCAGGTAGTCGGCTTGTCGCACCATCTCTGACTTTTGTTTGTATGAGCTAACTCTGGCATAGAGGACTCTGATTCTTGTATCGCCCTCTGGATTGACGACGGAATCGATATCGTACCGTCGATGACCCGCAGGAGTTCTAATTGTTCAGTTCTCGCCGTCTCTGTCCCAGTTTCGCAGTGTTTTTGGAGAGACTTGGAGGACTTGAGAAGCTTCCCTCGGCGTGGCATATCTTATGTTAGTGTTTGATAACTCACTCAATATCCTACCACACAAGAGGAGATATTTCCAGAAAAATCTAGAAATTGCTGGCAAATCATGGTTTATTCATTAACAGTTAGATTCACGTCCCGACTCAATCCCCGACCGATTTAATTAAGGCGTCGGGAATCTAAGGGGAAAAGGTGATTCGTGATACTTGTAGGGGCGGGTTTGGGGATTTTCTGTGGGCTATTGATGGTAACATTTGTGCAAAACCCGCCCTTACTCAGTTTGCAGATGAACTACGAGACGTCGCTGCGCCCCTGCACCTGGAGTCCCTCGGCTTTCCTGCATTTCCACTGAACCACCAGCGTGATCAGTTCATGGTAAGGTTGTAATTAACTACTGCCCAATAAAAATCGGAATTGAAGCTTTTTGTCTGAATCGAATTTTTCACCGAGCAATTCTACCAACGCTATCGAGATCGACTTGGATCGCTTAGAGGAAGTAAGTCTAGGTGAAGTCGAGTTAAAAGGTGAGCTGCTTGCCGCCTTGCTGGAGGTCATTCGCCTTAACCTAGACGCGATTAAACAAGCTGAAGCTGTCAATGATTATTCTACAGTCGCCAAATGCGCCCATCAACTGAAAGGGGCGGCGGCTAATGTGGGTGTTTCATCTCTCCAAGCGATCGCGACTGAATTGGAGCGTCAGGCAAAAGCCGAGAATTTGTCCAATGCTGCCGATCTGCTTATTGCACTAGAGAGCCAGAGGTTAGGGGTACAATCATATCTTTCCCACAAATTCCCCTAATATAGCATTGCGGTTAATCGGCTATGGCGAAAATTTTAGTGGTTGATGATGATTTGACGGTTCAGCTTGTGCTGAAAAATCTACTCACGAGTCAAAATCACGACGTCGCGATCGCCAACAACGGAGAAGAAGCCCTACGCCAGGTTAAATTGTTCCATCCGGATTTGATTATATGTGATTGGATTATGCCGCGTCTCGATGGACTAGAAGTCTGTCGCCAAGTGAAAGCTGATCCGGAATTGGCAACCACGTTTATCATTTTACTCACCATGCGCGATCAAATTACCGATCGCGTTCAAGGCTTAGATGCTGGTGCTGATGAGTTTATCTCCAAACCCATTGATATGGAAGAATTATTAGCACGGGTTAGGGCGGGGCTGCGATCGCGCCAATTAACTCAACAGTTAAGTCAAGCGCTGCGACAATTACAACAAACTCAGGCACAATTGGTGCAAACCGAAAAAATGGCAAGCTTATGGCAGCTTGTCGCCGGCTTAGCTCATGAACTCAACAACCCCGTCACCTTTATCTACAGTAACCTCAGTTACGCTGAACGCTACACCCAAGACTTAATTGAACTCCTCAATCTCTACCAAGGAATCACCCCCAACCCTCCCCCCGATGTTATTGACAAAATTGAAACCGTTGATCTGAACTTTCTCATTGACGATTTACCTAAAGTTTTATCTTCAATGCGCCGAGGAACCCAACGCATCCAGAAAATGGTTCTTTCTCTACAAGAGTTTTCCCGGCAAAACCGTTCGGGTTTGCAATCGGTTGATATTAATCAAGAACTTGACAACACCTTATTGATGTTGCACTACCGCTTAAAATCGAATCAACCCGAATTGAATATTGAGGTCGTCAAAGACTACGGCAACTTACCCTTAGTTGAATGTTATGCCTGTCAGTTAAATCAAGTGTTTCTGAATATTCTGAACAACGCCATTGACGCCATTAGAGACCAACCAGGTACAATGCCCGCTCGGATTAGTCTCCGGACGGAACAATTCGACAATAAGCATGTTAGGATTCGCATTGCCAATAACGGGTCTCACATCCCCCCAGAGGTTAAAGCCCGTATCTTTGATCCGTTTTTCACCACTAAACCGATTGGGATGGGTACTGGCTTAGGACTAGCCATTAGTTACCAAATTATTGTTGGACAGCATAAAGGCTCACTTCAATGTTTTTCAGAACCCGGTAAGGATACAGAATTTCGGATTGAGCTGCCTACCTCTATCAAAGCCAAAACCGTATCTAATTAGGTAACTTTTTGTATACCTAGGGCTTGCTGCAAAAAGCCGAAACCCTGAACTATCAATCAATGAGTTGATGCGTAGAAAAAGTTTTTAATCTTCAAGGAAATGTGAGACTATCTATTAAAACTATGGCGATAGAATCACCGAAAATGTACCATTGCTCCCCCTGCTCCCTCTGCTTCCTCTGCTTCCCCTGCTCTCTAACCCCACCACAAGACTTATAGCACTACGCAGACACGTTAGTCAATCCCAGTAATGACCTGATAACAGGCAAGAGAGAACTTTAGGAATGTCCTAACCTGCCTTGGTAAGGCTATATTCCGCAGACCCTACCTATAGGAGCAAACCGTTTGCAAAAATTAACAACTGTATAGCATAACAGGAATACGGTAGGACATCAGTTGAGCAAGGGAACAGGCAACAGTTAAAGAATGTCCTCTCCCTGCCTTGGTACTCCGATATCCATCGTTTTACCTCGTGGGACTCCGACCTCAACGAAGTAGGTCGGAGGGGGATAGAGGTCAAACCACGCCGCTCGATGCGGCAAGGTTTGACAACCCAACTGTTGATACCAGTCCGGTATTTCGTTGCAACAATTGGA
>NZ_JAVJNP010000126.1:0-102319 GCF_040217205.1 Coleofasciculus sp. A1-SPW-01
GTGCTTTTACTCCTGTACTTAGAGAGTAGGACTTGAGAGTTTGCTTTCTCTCACCTACATGGCTATCAAGTTGTCAAGGTTCAGACCTTGCAGGTAATCCTCTATCCATTTCAGGAATAGTTTCTACCTAACGATTCGCACTTGTTGCTCGAAGTAGTCAACGCTATGGTTGAACTTCTGGTACTGGGTAAACCGATTACAGACAGCAGCGTTGTACAGGTCTTTGTGCAACTTACGGTGATACCGCAATGTCTGCTTTTGCTTTTTATTGGGGTATAGCCGAAAAGTTACACGTCTTGTTGGCATCGCTGTTCCCTCCTGTTACACTTAAGGTAACAGATTCAGGTGGGGGTATGTCAAGTGAAAGCTAGAAAAGGTTCGCACTCTGTATTTTCTGTTCAACTGCATATAGTATTTGTAACTAAATACAGGCGCAAGATTATTACAGTGGGAATGTTACAGAGATTACATGAAGTGCTTGCCAATGTTTGTATTAAGACAAAGTGTCGGTTAGTAGAGTTTTCAGGAGAAGCTGACCATGTACATCTATTAGTAGACTTTCATCCTGACAACAATTTATCATCTCTAATTGGTAGTATGAAGTCTGCATCTAGTCGAATCATCAGAAAAGACTTTGCTGCTCAACTGTCAAAAACTTATACTAAGTCGGCATTTTGGTCGGGTTCTTATTATGTTGCGTCTACTGGCGGTGCGCCTATTGAGAGAATTAAGGCTTACATCAAATCACAAGACGCACCCAAAAATTGATTGCCTCCGTTCCTCCGGCAATCCGCTATCCCTCCTCACCCTCCTGAGCCTGCGAAGGATCTGCTGAGGGTGAGGACTCTCGCGAACTCGTTGAAATTCTTGTAAGTCTTGTGGATTTTGGACTCTGGATATTTGGGTGATCAGTTCCGTGCGGGTCATTCCCAGACTGGCTGCTAGGTGATTGAGGTTTTCCCAATCCTGGGGTTCAAGCCGTATCCCGACGCTGATCGTCTTCCGGTCTGATTTCGGTCTACCACGTTTGTTTGTCATTCTCCTTCCTCGTCGCTAACCTTGTCCTCTTCATCAAGGTTTTCGCCCGTCTTTACCCTTAACTGGTCAAACAGTTCTTCAAGCTGGCGCTGCCTTTTTTCCAGCCGTTCCACTTCTGATCGGTAATGAGCCAACTGAATCGCGTTCTCCTCTATCAGTTGGCGAAGGATTCCCCCAGAAATCGTTCTTCGGCTAGTTGCGAAAGGTTCTCCTGAATTTCCCCTCTGGCAAATCGCTCCACCAGTTCTGACCTGGTTATTCCCAGTTGCTGCGCTTGAGATTGCAGAAGCTTCCACCCTTTCGGCGTAATCATCAGCGATACGTTTTTTGCGTTTTCTCTGGCTGACTTGGGTCTGCCGCGCTTGCTCGTCATACTTTTTTGAATGTGCCATAACCTGTCTGTGCATTATCTCATATATGCAAATAGGATATTGACTTTTGATTATTACATACATAAAATAAAAATGCCGATTTTTACATACGTCGGTCAAACAAGTTCAGGCGATCGCGTAACAGAGCGCTGCGATTTCACAAGGCGCACAGGGCGGATCGCTCTTCCGTGACAACCTTATCCAGCTTTCGACGATGAAACACTCCGACTGGCTACGCCTTCAATCCGAAGGCGAGAGCATCTGTGCTATCCTGCGCCAACAAGGTTATGTCTGCCGCAAACAGACTCGACGCCTATCCTGGAAACTTTCTAAAACGGGTCAAAACGATTACATGCTCAGATGGCTACCAGCACCCATCAACGAATGGAATTTGATGCCCAAGGATACCAGCCCACAATGGGAACAGCTTTGGCAACTCATTGAACGCACCTTAACTACCATCAGAGGGGAAGCCAGGAAAACTCTGCCAAAACCCACTTCACAACTGGAAAATAACTCCCGCCCTTGGGCAATTGTCCGACTCCTACCTGATGCCAGACGGCATACAGTGGCGAGATTTTTCAACCGTCAAGATGCAGAGGATTACCGACGCTTTCTCAAGCGTTTTATACCGGATGCTGAATTTGAAGTTTTTTTCGATGTTCCCAACGAACAGCTTTAAGGCACAACTAATTCAACAAACGATTAAACCAGGAATAAAGCAAGAGGAGGCGATTGAAATCGCTGCTACACAAACAAAGTCCGCCTGCGCGGACTAGGTTATAACGGGGGTAGCTAACCCGGATTTGGTATTAGAACGCTACTTAGTATTAGACTTGATTTTAAGAGCGATCGCACAATTTGACGTTGATGTGTTGGATGGGAGTGGATGTTGGGTTTCGGCGCGTCAACCCAACCTACAGTGATAGGCGATCGCATTATCCTGCAATCGTTAGATAAACAGCGCTGGCGAAATCTGGAAGTAATCGCCAAGTGCCTTAGCTTGTGCTTTACTAATGAATCGCTTGCCGTTTACTACCTCAGACACTACACCACTCGATCCAATCACACCCACCAAGTCAGCTTGACGAGTACCACTGGATTCCATGATGTGTTGGAGAATTTCATGAGGTGCAGCTTGATCCATCGGATAGTTCTGTTCCTCATAGGCTTCAATCAGCGTTACGAGGAACTTGTGTAACGCTTTCTCCTCTGGAGTTCGGTGTTTGGCAAAGGTTAGCCGTTCTGCCTCTGCTAGGGCACGATCATATTCCGCCTCTGTCTCAATCACTTTGGGCGCGACTTGTGCGAGTAGATGGCGATAAGCGTCTTGGTCAAAAATAATAGCCATTTTTTCACTTGCCTTTCGTCAGGCTTGAATTAGTAGGGTGATCGCCTTAAACTTGAGTGAACAGCGATCGCGCTTATTTTGCATTGATGTTGGATGAGAGTGGATGTTGGCTTTCGGCGCGTCAACCCAACCTACGGCGATAGGCGATCGCACTTAGTACCGCTAGGATAATTATAAATAAATCACGAACGGCTCAAACCCAAAATCTTAAATAGAGATTTTTATCGTTAAACCTATACTACAATCGATAAATTTATGATGAATAGAGCAATTAATTTTCAAACAGTTTCTTGGTTTTGGGATCTTTACACAAGGAAGCTGCTCGATCTCGATCCCCCCTATCAAAGACGCAGTGTTTGGAATCAAGATTACAAGGATTTTTTTATAGATACTGTTCTAAATAATTATCCTGCACCTGCAATTTTTTTGTATCAAGATATTACGGCTGAAGGCATTTCTAAATACAGTGTTGTTGATGGAAAACAAAGGCTATCTACTTTGTTTGAGTTTGCTCAAAACCAATTTCCTGTCAGCGAAACTGCAACTATTACAAACCTTAGAGGTAAATATTTTAAGGATTTAGATACTGAGGTTAAACAAAATTTTTGGAAATATCAGTTTGCAGTTGAATATGTTCCATCTTCAGATGAAGCTATCATTAATAATATATTTGACCGGATCAACCGAAATGTTAGTAAATTAACGCCTCAAGAGCTTCGCCATGCAAAGTTTAATGGAGTATTTATTAACGCAGTGGAAGATTTCACTCAATGGATGAGTAGTGTTCTTTCACCCAACTCCAAATTACCCAACTTTCCTTCAATTAATACAAAATCAAGAAAGCAAATGAAGGATGTAGAATTAGTTGCTCAACTTTTACTTTTCTTAGAGGAAGGAGTCAAATCTTATCGTCAAGAAGACTTGGATAAAGCTTTTAGTGATAGAGAATTTAATTGGGACGATCAAGATGAGATAGAAAATGAATTTAAACACGTCATTCAATTGATAAAAAAGCTTATAGAAAAATCCCCTGATTATATAGATTTGCGGAAAACCAGGCTAAAAAATCAAACTGATTTTTATTCGCTTTTTGCAGCTATTTCAGAATTAAATCGTGATAATTATGATTTTTCAAACAGGTTGCCTGAAGTATCTAGCAAGATAAATGATTTTCTAAAAATCGTTAACTCTCCAGAAGAAAGAACTAATATTCAAGAAGCGCAAGATTATCATGATGCTATTACAAGTTCACCACTTTACTCTAGTGTTGAAAAAACTAAAGTTAGAATTGATATTTTAAAATCTTTAATACAAGGAAATATTATTTAATTTTAATTTGTTAATGATTTATCCTTCAATTTTAGAACGTCGCTATCTAGAATACCTTCCTTTTGTAGAGCAAGTGGCAAGTCGAGTTAAGGACACTATAATTAACTTTTGTGAAAAAAATGGATATGCCTCAACTTATCGAATTAAAACCATTGAATCTTTGGCAGAAAAGATTGAAACAGGTAGGTTTAAAAAATGGTCTGATTTAGATGATTTATTTGGATGTACAGTTATTATACCAACCTTATACAAAGAAAAAAACGTGATCCAATTTTGCCAAAATACTTTTGAAATTGTTAAAACTATTAAAAGAGGACAAAACAAAAAATCTCCCGATAGTTTTCGGTTCGATACAACTAGAATATATGCTCATTTAAAAAGACCAGAAGATGCAATTGCAAATAAACAATTAAATATTTTTGATATTGTATTTGAGATTCAAATAAAAAGTGCTTTTGAACATGCCTGGACAGTTTCAACTCATGAATTAGTTTATAAAAGCTCTACAATTGATTGGAAACGACTTCGTTTAGCCGCACAAATTAAAGCTACCGTTGAACAACTAGATACACTGATTTTGGCATTTGAACAAGCCTATCCTAGTATACAAGATAATGACTATCCTGAAATTAAAAGAAAGCGCCAACTAGCTATCGCGACCCAAGAGCTTTTTGATCAAGGTAAAATTCCCCAAGAACTGAAGCCAAAAGACATGACCCGTTTTTGCGATAACGTATATCGTATTCTTTCTAGTGCTAAGAAAGAGAATAATATGCCAGACGTTATTACATGTATTAAACAAAAAATTAATTCAACACCAAGCAAGCAAATTCCTCTGAGTATATCTTTGTTGCAATATTTCATAGCAATTTTAGTAGAAAATCAAGTTATTGAATTCCCCTTGCCAAAGTATTACTTTCACGTAACCGATGAATTAATTACGCTTTATCCAAAATGTTTTGAAAAAAATGCTAATTCAACTTTCCAATATCATAGCTAACTTCTCTACAAACCTTGAATTTTCCTCCGAAGCTAAACCTCTTGCAAAACTGACAACACTCTCGCCATATTTCCGGCTAAAACGCAGTGCAGCAGGTAAGTAAACAACTCCTTCAATCAGTTCAGCTTTCTGGAGAGAAGGCATCGCGTTATAACGACGCTCAAATTCAGAACGATTTAAGCGATCACCACTTTCAAGCGCTGGAGGTAAAGACTCTTGCTGGAAGGGAGTTTGAACCATTGATTGCTGTTGTCGCTAGTGTTGATGTCTCTATCCCTAGATCCTATAGCAGTAGACACATCGATTAGGACTTTCCGAACTGTTGTTCCAGACGTTCCGCCGGAACGTCTCTACTAAATGATGTGTCCTAACCGCTATGGCGGTTGCTATATCTGCTATCATCCTATATTCTCACAACTCGACTAAGCGCGATCGCATGGCTGATGGCGAAGACAACACCACTAGGAAATAAGCGCGATCGCGCTTATTTTGCATTGATGTTGGATGGGAGTGGATGTTGGGTTTCGGCGCGTCAACCTAACCTACAGCGATAGGCGATCGCACTTTCCCTAACCCTTAAATCTAATTATCTTCCCGATAAAATTTATTCGGCGATAAACCGATCGCGCCCAATATGAACTTGCCACTCAACAATCCTGGCTGAATCCGCTAACATACCGTCTCGAACGCGAGGGCTACTGTTGACAATTTCCTGCGCCTCCTCTAGATTCTCTGCTTGGATTACCCAAAGCCCTGTTCCATCGTGAGGGAAAAAAAGACCACAGCAAAGCAAAATACCTTGTTCATGTTTTTGACGGAACCAAGCAAGCTGATCCTGATCATGTTCAGGATGCTGCTTTTTGTAGTCGTAATAGTCTGGAACCGTCGCAACAACAACAGCAAATAATTTAGCCATCACTATCTACTTTTCAGCAATAATTGAATAGTTTTCTACTTATTGAATAGTATTTTATTCAAAAAACTGTCCCATCACTCTCAATCTGAATCGGCGGAACACCTCCTTCTCTTAATTGTGCTGCAATCTTTCGTCCGGCTGTCCAAGTCCCACCTTGTAAAACTTTAACTAATGGTAACTGAGTTGCTGTCAAGTTTAGCTGTTTTCGGATAGCTTCGGCAATTCGATCCAACAAACTTACCGTCAGCGCCCGCCATTCGACAATTACTTCAGAACCCGGTAAATGGCGCTGCTGCAAAATAGCCGGATCTTTCACCACAATTAATCCTAAATCAAGGCATAAACCGCCATTGCGATACTCGGCTAATCCGGTGAGTTCGTCTAGTCCAGTAATTTCTAACCCTAATTCTTGTAAGGGTTCTAAGAGGGAGTAAGTTAACCACTGGGAAAGTTTGTGAAAGGGGATATAGTGATCACTCGGCTTGTCCCCAGAGAGGGCAGAATGAGACCAGACATCGCCTAAATTCACGCCCGCGATCGCAAGTCGTCCTGACCAAATATCACCTAACCCCTCTAACACAGCCGATAGTACGACTTTCGCGGGTAGCTTGCCGATAACGTTGGGTTTAGATAAGTTATCGGTTGTTTCCATAACCTTATCTATCAAACTCCCTTCTATCGCTTCTCCCTCACGGGTTGAAAGACTCAGCAAATACTTGACCAAATTACCCGGACGAGGATTTTCCTGACCAAACAATTCCGGATGAGTCTGTAGGGATTCTCCCAAGTGCTGTAAGAGTTTTACTCTACCTTCTAACCCTAACAGGGGATGCGTTGAACTCACCTGAAATCCTTGGGCTAACTGCTCAACCGTTAACTTTTGTAATCCTTTCGTATCGGCTTGTAAGGGGTATTCTGGATTACTCGAAAACATACCCTGACAGAACATGCGGAAACTGGCAACGGCTAACCCTTCAGAACGGCGAAATACTTGTCCCGTTTCAGCTTCAACATATTGCCAATCAGCACCAGCCCCCGCATCTAGTAAAACACTAACAATAGCTAAATCAAATTTAGTTTGGGCTTTTTGTAGGGGAGTGAGTCCAGCTAATTTTTCTTCTAATTCAGCAAGGCGTGGCACATTTCCGACTTCAAAATGCTGCCAGCGACTGTGGAATGGGATATTAAAATCAGGATAGTCATCCTGCATGACTTGAATCACATACCTTGCCACATTTTCTAGCTGGGTTAAATCGCAGCCGAAGTAATGCAACTGGTTTGCCTCAGCGAGATCCAAGACGCGATCGCACCGTTCTCGAATCGCTTGTGGTGTTCTTAGATATGCAATGGTTTGTTGGTCATGCGTCATTTGTTTATGTCATTTGTCATTCGTTATTGGTTCCAGATAACTTGAGTGAAGCGAAGGCTCAAACTTTAAAACGTTTCCATAATTTTTTTATAGTGTGTACCCCTGAATAACTGTCTGTCGGTATAGTTTACTACAGACGCCAGTGCGGGAGTACACACTCTACTTGTGATTAGACACACTTACTGTTCTGAATTTAAGGAAACACTGCTGACTTATGAGGAAGCTAAGTCACTAGATCAAGAATAACAAAGAAGTTGCCTGAAATCAAATCTGCAATCATCTTTTGTTTTTGGCATTTCATTCGTCATTGGTTTTGCTGAACTTCCCAAGTTCCAATAACGAACCAAAAATTATCACAGGAGACTACGCCCTTTAATCGTCGCTAACTTTACTGCATCGGGTGCGGTTGTTTCAGTGTAATAACCAGCCGCTTGTTTGGCAGCAATTTCGACCATGGCATCTTCGGGAATTAAATCGTCAGGAATTGGGATGCGTTTGACAATCTCAATACCCGAACTGGTGATCGCATTGTATTTCATGTCGCTCATGGAGACAAAACTGTCAATGCGAGTAATTCCCAACCAGTGTAGTACATCGGGCATTAGTTCTTGGAACCGCATATCGGGGGCACCCGCCACACATTCAGTGCGGTTGAAATAGGCATCCGCGCTATCGCCGCCTTCTTGTCGCTTACGGGCATTATAAACCAGGAATTTAGTGACTTCACCTAATGCCCGTCCTTCTTTGCGGAAGTAAACCAAAACCCCTGCACCTCCGGCTTGTGCGGTTTGCACACAAACTTCTAAGCCGTGTACCAGGTAAGGACGACAAGTGCAGATATCGGAACCAAACACATCGGAACCGTTGCATTCATCATGAACGCGCACGGCAAGTTGGCGATTGGGATCAGTAATCGCGTCCACATCGCCGATTAAGTAGGCGGTAATCCCACCAATCGGAGGTAGGAAAACCTGTAAATCAGGGCGGGTTACCAGTTCCGGGAACATTCCCCCAGTTTGCTGGAAGAGGGCGCGGCGTAATTCTCCTTCCTCGACGTTGAGTCGGTGGGCGATTCCGGGCAGATACCACACGGGGTCAATGGCGACTTTGGTGACCACTAAACTGCCGTTAGGCTTGACAATTTTACCGTCAACTGATAAACGATTTTTCTGAATCGCCTCTTGGATTTCCGGCAAATTGACATGGGCTTGGGTGACTGCGATCGTGGGTCGAATGTCGTATCCTTGCTCATAGAGATCGGTGTAAACATCCCCCACCATTCCCCCAAAGGGGTCAAGAGACACAATGCGATTAGGGTCAGCCCAACTGGGATGGGGACCAATCTCCACCACTGGAGAGGTATTGGTCAAATCCGCTCGGTGATTGGGATGAAGCGCTCCACTGGCAACGGCTAATGCCCGATAGACGGAATAGGAACCAGAGTGAGTGCCAATCACGTTACGATGGGCAAGGTTTGTCACCGTACCAATAATGGGTCCCCGCTTGAGTGGGTCGATTTCTCCCCAATGCAGGCGAGGGGGTTGTTCCCGGGAACGCCCTGGATGAGAGGTCAAAACAATATGTTTTGGTTTCGACTTCGACAACGGTTGTGATAGTTGCATAATGGCTCCTATGTAGAATGCACCTCAAATTGACGTATGAGTCGTTTAATTGAAGCAAGCTCTAATCATAGCAAGTAGAAATGGGTTCTGCGTGAACCTGATGGAGCTAAATGTCAACACCCTGTTATGTTTTCTTAAAATACACCGGAATGGCTCAGACGTTGTGATACGAGGAACACAGCCACTCGCACGTTTCTTAACGGATACCAATATAGAGATATAGCGGATTCGAGTGGCTCAGGGTTAGGGGATGCGATCGCCTCTATGCATTACTCACATATTTCTTAACATTAGCGAGAGCGATCTCTATAGCTATAGCGCTCTCCCACCCCATTTCTACACAGCCAATTCTCAATAAAGACAGAATTTATGTCCAGGTAGTTAGAGGGATCAAAAATTCTGGAGGAAACAGGCAGGCTGTTGACGAGTCCTGAGCAAAACCGTTACATAAATATACATCTTTGTTTACACAAACTATTTTTTTTAGCTTTGATAAGCGGGAACAGAGGTAAACGTTGAAGATCCCTCGACTACGCCAATTGTATTTGATCCGCCAGAGAGATTTTTTGGAGCCGTTCGTCAGGGAACTAAGGAAATTATGCCTAACTATTAAGGTGAAAATTATTAAAAATATGTTTTATTTTGTAAAACTTAAGCAAGGTTGACCAAGTTAGGCGCAAAATATCGGAAAAAGTCAGGTTACGGCTGAAAACGGCTCCCGAAAACAATAAATCTGATAAAATTTCAGAGCAAGGATCAGCGCTAACTTTCGCCATGGACTCCCAATCGCAATTAACCTGGCATCAAATTAAACAAGCGGCTAACCAAGCTTTGTCTGTCAACACAGGCAGCTACTTGAGTGATGTTGAAGAAAAAGTCTTGCGCGGGGCTTGGGAGGATTACAGTTATGAGCAAATTGCCGAACAGCATAACTTCACCGTAAATTACATCAGAGGAGATGTCGGACCCCAGTTATGGCGTAAGCTGTCTACAGCGTTAGGCGAGAAAGTGAGTAAAACTAATTTTCGGGAACCGTTAACGCGAGGACTTGCTAAACTATCACAACCCGTATCCTCACCGAAGATAGAATATCCCAATGGACCTGTACCCCTACGTTCTCAGTTTTATGTAGAACGCCCTCCCATTGAATCGGATTGTTATCAGACGATTTTGCAACCGGGGGCGCTGATTCGGATTAAAGCGCCCCGTAAGATGGGAAAAACCTCTCTCCTGGATAGAATTATTGAGTATGCTGAGATGCAAGGGTATCGTACCGTCCGTTTAAATCTGCGACAAATTGAGCAGGCAAAATTTAGTGACTTGGATAAGTTTCTGCGCTGTTTTTGTGCCTGTATTAGCGATAAATTAAACCCTGCGGCGGTGCTGTCTGATTATTGGAATGAAGACCGAGGCAGTATGCTCAGTTGTACTCGCTATTTTGAAATGCTTTTGGCACAAGCAGAGAGTCCATTAGTTTTAGCCTTGGATGAAGTAGACCGAGTCTTCCAATATCCAAATATTGCCACGCACTTTTTTCCCCTCATCCGCAGTTGGCATGAAGAAGCGAATAATCTAGAACTGTGGGAACAACTGCGCTTGGTGGTGGTTCATAGCACGGAAGATTATGGCTCTTTAGATATTAATCAATCTCCATTTAATGTTGGTTTACCTGTGCCATTAGCGGAGTGTACTTCTCAACAAGTGGAAGATTTGGCACAGCGTCATCCTTTGGATTGGAATTTACAAATTGGCAGTGAAGGGGTTGTACCGTTACTGGCAACGGTAGGTGGACATCCTTATTTAGTGCGATTGGCACTTTATGAACTAGCGACTAAACAGATAACATTGGATGAATTATTACAAGATGCGGCTACAGATGCGGGAATCTATAGTCAACATTTGCGTCACCACTTAGCCACGTTGAAAGAACATCCAGAACTGGCTAACGCCCTGGAAAAGGTGGTGAATGCAACTGAACCTGTGCCATTAGATACAATGCAGGCGTATAAGTTACATAGTATGGGGTTAATTGAACAGCAGGGGAATCAGGTTACACCTCGATGTCAATTGTATCGGCAGTATTTTCGAGAACATTTGAATTAGTCATTTGTCATTTGTCATTTGTCATTCGTCACAAAATTTGCAATTTAGTCAGGGCGGGTTTCGTTACATCTGGGTGAAAGAAGAAACGATAGTTGTGAAACCCGCCCCTACATAAGAATAAAAAAATAGCAGAATTTAGACTATGAGTGTATTAACCAGAACAGAAAATTATTACAAAATCGGCGGCAGCTTAAAGTATCAACACCCCACCTATGTGAAACGCCAAGCTGATGATGAATTGTATGATGGATTGAAACAGGGGGAATATTGCTACGTGTTGAACTCGCGGCAGATGGGCAAGTCTAGCTTGCGCGTTCGGATGATGAAAATTCTCAAAAGCGAAGGCATAAAATGTGCGTCAATTGATATGACTCGGCTGGGAAGTCAAACGACGCCAGAGGCATGGTATCTGGGTATTGTTTCTGAGTTGGTGAGGAATTTTGGTCTATCGACTAGGTTTGATGATATTGCCTGGTGGAAGCAACATGAGATATTATCACCGTTACAACGTTTGAATTGGTTTATCGAGGATGTGTTACTGACTCAGTTTGATCAAAATCTAGTTGTTTTCCTGGATGAAATCGATAGTATTATTAAACTCAATTTCAAAGACGACTTTTTTGCCTTTATTCGTGCCTGTTATAACCAACGCGCCGATAATCCGGATTATAATCGCCTGACGTTTTGTTTATTGGGAGTTGCCACGCCTTCCAATTTAATTGATGATAAAAAACGCACTCCCTTTAATATCGGGCGTTCGATTCAGCTTGGTGGGTTTCAATTTGAGGATGCCAAAGCCTCGTTAATTCCTGGGTTTGTCGATAAAGTTGATGATCCGGAAACGGTGTTAAAGGAAGTATTGAACTGGACAGGCGGACAACCCTTTCTCACCCAGAAATTATGCTATTTAATTGGTAAGTATAGTCAAAGCCGTACCCCCGATATTGCCCAAATTGTCCACACTTATATTCTGGAAAACTGGCAATCTCAGGATGAACCGGAGCATTTACGAACGATTCGCGATCGCCTGCTGAGTAATGAACAACGAGCAGAGCGTTTGCTAGGGCTGTATCAGCACCTTTTGCAACAGGGACAAGTGGCGGTGAATGACCATCCAGAACAGATGGAATTGCGCCTAAGTGGATTAGTGGTTAAACAGCAGCAAACCTTAAGGGTTTATAATCGCATTTATCAGACTGTATTTAACCTGCAATGGGTTAATGAAAAACTCGCTAACTTGCGACCCTATTCAGAAGCCATAACTGCCTGGTTTGCATCCAAGGGTCAGGATAATTCCCGACTGTTACGCGGTCAGGCGTTACAGGAAGCAAGACAATGGGCGGCTAATCAATGCTTAAGTGATCAGGATTATCAATTTTTAGCCAAAAGTGAGCAATGGGAAAAATGGGAAGTTGAACGCGCTTTAGATGCTGAAAAGAAAGAGCGCAAATTAGTCCTCTTAGAGATGCAAATTGCTCAAGAGAAAATTAAACAGGCACAGGAGCAAGCACGACGGGAAAAATGCCAAAATCGGCTTAAATTTGCCGTGACTTGGGCTTTGGTTCTGGCGGTTGCCACAGGGACTGGTTTTTACGTCCGCCAACAACTGAAACAGGCTTATACCGAATCCCTGGAGGAGCAAATAAAAAAAGCAGGGGATAGCGCTTTGCTTACGTTTGAGTTGGGGCAACTTGAGGCATTACTGCAAGCCATGAAAGCGGGGCATACTTTGGTAACGTCATTTGGTGAGCGTCCCTTAGTCAACTATCCCACAACTCGTCCAGTGTTAGCGTTGCAAGAAATTCTAAACAATATTCAGGAACGGAATCAACTGCATCATCAAGGTAGTGTGGAAAGCCTCGCCTTTAGCCGCGATGGACAAACCATTGTCACGGCTTCCCTGGATGGCATGATTCTTATGTGGAACCGACAAGGAAAACCCATCGGACAATTGCCGGGACATCCAGCCAGAGTCACCAGTATTGCCATTAGTCAAGATGGACAACGTATTGTCAGCGCCTCAATTGATGGTACAGTTCGCTTATGGCATCGGCAAAAAAATGGAATGCAAGAATTGCCAAAACAGCAGGGTTGGGTGAGAAGCGTTGCCTTTAGTCCCGATGGAGAGTTAATTGCCACGGCGTCATCGGATCACACGGCACGTTTGTGGGATATTCAGGGTAATTTGTTGCAGGAATTTACCGGGCATGAAGATGAAGTAACCCGTGTTGCTTTTAGTCCTGATGGACAGTTTATTGCCACAGCATCATCGGATCACACGGCGCGTTTGTGGGATATTCAGGGCAATTTGTTGCAGGAATTTAAAGGACATCAGGGATGGGTGAGAAGCGTTGCCTTTAGTCCCGATGGCAAGTTTATTGCTACGGCGTCATCAGATCACACGGCGCGTTTATGGGATATTCAGGGCAATCTGTTGCAGGAATTCAAAGGACATCAAGGACGAGTGACGCAGGTGATGTTTAGCCCCGATGGGCAGTTTTTGGGAACTGCTTCTATGGATGGTACGGCTCGCCTGTGGGATTGGCAAGGAAATGTGGTACAAAACTTAAAAGGGCATCAAGGTTTAGTGACAGATCTTGCCATGAGTCGGGATGGTCAAATCATTGTTACGGCTACATCTGATGGCATTGCCCACCTGTGGACGCGATCGCACAATCAGCCGTTGCAAGGACATCAAGATGGGGTCACTCATGTCACCTTTAGCCCCGATGGGCAGTTGTTGGGGACAGCTTCATCCGATGGTACAGCTCGCCTCTGGAATCGGCAAGGGAAATCCATCCTGGAATTCAAGGGACATCAAGGGAGTGTCACCGATATCACCTTTCGCCCAGATCAGCAAATGATTGCTACTGCCTCATCTGATGGCACTGTTCGTTTATGGGACATCCAGGGTAAATTGCAAAGACGCTTACCCAACCATTCCGGCGGCGTGGCACAAGTGGCATTTAGCCCCGATGGACAACTGATTGCCACGGCTTCCTCCGATGGTATTGCCCGCTTATGGGATATTCAAGGGAATCTACTGCAAGACTTGATCGGACATCAAGGGTGGGTAAGAAGCCTCGCCTTTAGTCCCGATGGAACGCAAATTGCCACCGCTTCATCCGATCGCACGGTTCGCCTCTGGGACTTGCAAGGTAATCTGCGACAGGAATTGAAAGGACATCAGGGATGGGTTAAAAGTGTCGCCTTTAGTCCCAATGGAGACTATATCGCTACGGCTTCCATTGATGGCATAGTTCGTCTCTGGGATACTGACGGAAACCTAGTCAAAGAACTCAACCAGCATCCCAGTGGCATAACCCATATTGCCTTTAGTCCCGATGGAACCCGGATTGCCACTGCCTCATTCGAGGGTATTGCCCGTTTATGGGATTTACAGGGAAACCTAGTACAAGAAATTAAAGGACATCAAGGTGCTGTAGTTAGTGTTACTTTTAGTCCAGATGGAACCCAAATTGCCACGGCTTCATCGGATGGCACCGCCCGGATTTGGCAGGTTGAAGGGTTAGGGGAATTACTCTCCAGAGGGTGTATCTGGTTGCAAGATTATTTGGTGACTCATCCCGAAGCACGAGAGGAACTCCAGGTTTGTGATTTTAGGGAATAGGGAATTATTAATAACCGATATTAATTATCTAACCACTGCTCCAAGTCGTCCAAGGTTGTAAATGTCAAAATTGTCTCAACTAAACGGTCTAATTGTTCCAAAGATAATTGTTCTATTTTAGCCTGAACCTCTGGAGGAACAGCGCCAAACTTCTGTCGCATTAAAAGTGAAACTAATTTTAAACTTTGCTCAACTTTGGCAAAATTAATCTCGCCTTTCCTATCTCCAATAAACACTTCCTGCTTGTGCAACTCCTCTAATTCTTTATTGCTTAAGTTAGCACGGCTGGCAATATTTAGGGCTTCTCCTATTTCTGGTACTGCCGCCAGAGACTCAGGAATTATGTCTAAACTGGGGGCGGCTTTGAGGAAATAAATCCACTTGTCGCTAAGGGTTTCTAATTCTGATAGTTCTTTGTTAAATTTGGGTAACTCCAGAAAAATTAGTGTTAACTCGTCTCGATAGTTAAATAGCTGTTTTTCCTCCTTCAGTCGAAATCGGTTAATCATTTGTGCGCTATTTTTAAACAAGAAAAAATCGGCAATTGTTAAAGCAATGAATGGACGCAATGTTGTATATTTTTCTCCCATGTCTAACTGATTGGCATAAGCTTTGGCGATATTGTAGATTACTCGTTTCTCAAAAGCTTCGACGTTTAAAACTTGCATCTCTATGATTACCGTAGACCCATTATCTAAAACTGCCCTGACATCTAGATAGGTATCTTTAAGCGTGCTGGTACTGCCCGGATTATAGGGATCGATTATTTCTAAAGATTTTATGGTGTTTTTGCCTTCGTAAACGATGGCGTTGAGAAAGCTGATCAGAATTTTTTGGCTGCGGTTTGAGCCGAAAATCTTCTTGAAAGCAAAGTCAGTTTTTGGACTAATGAATCTCATGATTAGCTCTCGCACAGCCAGATAAAGTTGGCGATCGGCTTCAATCCTTGCCAGTGCATCTCGGTAGTTTAGGAATTGACCGGAAATAATGGGTCAATATACACAATCGATGCTACCGAACTTGATATCACAATAATCCCCGATAATGAACAAAAACTAAAATAGCAGCCCAGGAACCCAAGGCGACTTTTACGGCGACAAGGATATTGAGCAGGGGGATAATCCCGCCACTAAGCAGTGTGCCTAACTCTCCCTGGGGTAACTCGATTCCAGCTAGCGTGATCACCGCCAGGACAATGAAAACCAGCACCGAAACCTTCTCCCATCTAGAGGCGTGCCAACGCTTATAGATTTCCTGCATCCACTCCGTTGATGAAGTAATCGCCACCAAACCGATCGCGGTTCCCCCAGCTACCCCAGCGGCAAACCCACCACCAGGGCTAAGATGTCCCCGAATCGCTAATTCGATACCCACCAACGCGGAAATGGTTGCTCCCAGACGCGCCAAAATCATCGAGGGTTGATCGGTAAACTGATAGACAGTGCAGAACGGCTTTTCATCCGCCAGCAGAAACCGCACACCCATAATCGCGATCGTAAATACCACCACTTCAAAGATCGTGTCATACAACCGATTCCGGAAAATGATACCCGAAACCACATTGGACACGCCACTGTCTTCTACAACGGCTTCGACGATAGAGATATCTGATAAATCCGGTGCCAAATTGGACATATTGGGCGTGATTAGGAATATGACGTACAGCGCTATCCCGGCTGCAATGTAAACCCATTTCATTAGTGTTTCTCCCCTGAATCTGGTGTATTGATATAGGTTAAATGTGTCGCGGCTGACGACAGTTCGGTTCGGATGATGTCATAGAGACGTTGAACCCGAGTCGCGGTGTGATAAGATGGCGTCTCAGACTCAGGTACTGTCGGGTCTTGATGCTCCAGTTCTGATAAGTGCGATCGCGTACAGGTGGCATGAACTTCTTTTTCCATCAGCGCCCGATGTAACGCCTGCTGATCCGTATAGGGGACTAACTCGACACGCATATAATGCTTGCTAAAAATGCGGCGTAAATCATTCATCAGTTCCCCAAAATGCTGCTCAACTTCTTCCTTAGTCGGCACTTTATCGCCACTTTCTTCCAGTACACCAAGACGCAGGGTTAAAGATGAACGCACCGCCACGGCATACAGCGTAATCGCCAGCATAGTACCCACCAAAGCTTCGGTCAACGCCACATCTGCCGCCCCCAAAACTGCATAAACCAATGCCGCCACTGCTCCCAAAATGCCCCGAATTACCAAAGCATGGTAAGGATTCACCTGAAAGACCAGCATACAGGCAGCCAACGGCAGCAGCGCAATAATCACATAAATATCACTCTGATTCATAGTCCAATTCCTCCCCACTACTCGAACAATATGCCAACACATACCCCAGCACCGTATTCCAAATCGCCAAGGAGATAATGGCGAGAATCAGTAGGGGCCACTCACTGGGTATTTTTAGCAACAATCCAACGATAATACTCATTGAACCAAGAGTATCTGCCACCGAAAGAGTATGCAGTTTGAATAATACCGATCGGTGACCAATCAACGGAAAAGTTCCCCAAAACCAGAATACAATTCCTAACCCAATACAGATATAACTAAGCACGTTGATCATAGTAGGACTCTTTCGCTAAATCATTGATTCGTTTAAGGATATGTGCCAACAACATTAATCCAGCATTTCCCACACTCAGGATGATTACCCCAACCACTCCAATCATCCAGTCGTCTCGTAAGACAGAAACAACCAGAATCATAATAGAGGTTTTGGTGGCAATACTGGCAAATGCCAACATTTTTTGCCAAATATCATCATCCTGCCATGCCTCATACATGGGGATAAGTAGCGCCAAAATCATGCTAATTAAAATAAAATTCATGTTCGTTTTCTCCGGCTAATTCTGTGGACTTCATACGACCCTTCCTCGTGGTATTTTAAAACAATAGTTTTGGGCGTAAACGTAATTAAAAATATATCGAGAAAAATGAGTCCCGGTGTGCGCTGGGGTTTAACTCGTTCCATAATTACATCTTCGTATTTATGAGGACGGAACATAATTTCAAATGCCTCAAAATACGCTTGGGGAATCGCCACAAGTACCTCACCCAGCACCCGCAACCAATCCTTTAAGGATTCCGAAGTTTTGGGGCGTCCCGGCAAAAGAAGGGCGACAGCGATGCCAATAATGATATTTGGCACACTCAGACTAGCGGTGAGCAAAAACCAGATGGCTAATCGCAATATCAAATTCAGATGTCCAATCATATTTTGTCATTAGTCATTGGTCATTGGTCATTTGTAATACTTTGAGATTAAGCGAATACCATCCCAAACAGCAGCAGCAACATTAAACTCATCAGCCCAATCAGATGATCAAATTGCTCAAGCATACGAGGGAGTTTGATGGCAAGTCGTTTGAAAATCAAAAAATATGCCAACCATCCAAGTGCGATAGTGACTAGGGGTTTCACGATATTCTTAACCGTATACGCCTCGTAATACACAGCATTTGCTAAAATTAAACCCCCGATTAATATAATCATGGCTAACCAGAAACTGGGCTTGACATTTCCCTCTCCTTGTGGGTTGTGAGGCAGGAAAATGAATTTGGCAAAGGATATTGCCGTTCCCAAAGCCGCAATATTCATGCCAATCACTTGCCAGGGCAAAAGATTTTTCATCGTCAAAACCTTCGCCCCAAAGCCAGACAATAGGGGAAAACCTGAGATAGAGAAACTAGCGATAACTAAAGCAATCCAAATTGAGGTATTAATCGGCTTATGGTGCAGTTCTTTGAGGTTACGGCTGGGTAAGGTTCCCGCTATTAAGAACAGCGCTGATTTAACTAACCCGTGGGTTAGCCCATAAAAACCACCGACTTCGGGTGCTGCTAGGACAAAGCCTAACTGCGAAATCGTGTGAAATGCCAACATTCGCTTGGTATCTTTTTCAAAGACGGCATAACCGACTCCTAGCACCGCTGTGCCTACACCGAAGATTCTGACAATGGGATCAACCTCTGGCACCATCAAAGCAAAGCGCATCAAGGGAAACACCCCAGCTTTTACCACAACCCCCGATAGCAACGCCGACACCGGTGTCTCGGATTCCGAGTGGGTTAAGGGTAACCACAATCCCGATACAAAAATACCCCCCTTACTCAACAGTCCCATAAAAATCAGGGCAATTGCCTCGATGGGAGCATTGCTCAAACCCTCATAAGCAAAGGAATAATTCGCCTGATACACCAACCCCGCACCCATCAGATAAAACAGCATTGCTACGTTGCTGATCAACAGATAGCGTAGCGCCACCCAAATCGAACGGTTCGTTCGGGGATAGGCAATTAACAGAAATGCGGCAATACTAATGACTTCTAACGCCACGTATAAGCTGATGAAATCGGCACAGACAAAGGCGGCATTGACACAGCCATGTAAAATAATCGTTTGTGTAAAAAAGAACGCCGTCTTATTCGTGTGCCAACAATAGATGATAACGGCGCTTGTGACCAAGGCATTGGTCACTATAAAAAAAGCGCTCATTTGGTCAGCGATTAAGGTGACGCCGAAACTATCCAATAATGGCAGGATTAACGGCGACTGAACCAGAAATAGCTGCAACGCATATCCAGCCGAAACCAGGGCGACGCCCAGTGCGAGATATCGGTCAAGTTTAGGGAACAGATAAATGCTGAACCCCACAAATAGCGGTAGTGCGATCCAGGCAATCGTTAATGTATTCATCGCTTTACTCGTGAGACTCCGGGTGAGCGCGAAGCAACCCGGAGAGGGATAGAGGTCAAATCGACCCTTTCAATAAGGGGAGATTTGACGGTCCAGGTGAAGGCACGACGATTAACCCCGTGCTTCGCTGCAACAACTGGACTTTTTTAGCGGTAAATTGTCCTAAGCGCTTCCAGTTAATGTCACTAACTGAAACCTGTTTCTCTGTGTCTCCAGAACACCAACCGATGTAAGTTTTTCCAGCTTTTTCGGCTATAACCTTGTCACCTTTTCTGAACCCGTGTCGGGTGAGGGTGCCGCCGTATTTGCGCCGCACTCCACCCTTGGACGGAACGCACAGATGTAGCTGCCTGCGGCTGATTGGTGGTCTACGGATTACTGCAAATGGCGCGGAGGTAACGCGAACATCACCATACCAATCACCATGCTTGGCGTTATCAGAGTGCCATTCCCGCCATTGGATAAAGTTAAATACTGCCAAGGTTACGCCATCAACGGCGTGTGTAGCAGGCACAGCGCAAGCCTTGTTCTTTTTGTCTTTGGCTAATCCTAGCCACTGCCTAAGTTGACTGGTTCCATTGCCGTCCTTTTGCCATCCTTTGTGAGTTATCACCGGAGCTAACTCAGACAACCACTTAAGCATTTGTCGCTGACCCACCATTACTGGAGAAAATCCAACGCCAGACCGAGCCGACTTGCGACCGCTAGTTCTATCTACGTCAGCCATAACTAACTCGTAGTGAATGGCGCTAATTGGGAACAACTTGAACAACTCTTTGGCTATCCGTAACTCTAGCTGCTTATTGGCTCGAATTGACGGTGGGAGTTTGCCTTGCCTGCGATTATCAAACCGAGCTTGACGATGACAGCGTTTAGAGTAAGGCAGCTTCCGGTTAATCCGTCTTCCCCGTCTAGCTCGACGCATCACTCGCCGTAATTCCATCCGTTCTTTAACCGTCTTGAACGGTAAGAGAAGGTGTCCCATCCAGAGAGTAGCTAAAGCTGATTGAACCCCAATCCCCGAATATAACTTGCCAGGATCTATCCCTATGGCAATAGGTTGAGTATTTTCTCCTGTTTCAACGGTTAACTGAATGGCAAAGCATTCTAAGTCGTTGTGTACTACTTTCGCTTTACCTTCTTTAAGCCAACGTCTAGCACGGCTAGGTTTTGTGGGCATTAATGGTTTACCCGATTGGGATAAAACTGGTACTCGCAACATGGTGATAAACCTCCGAGTAAAGTAATTAGTCCCTTACCGCCATCTCAGCTAAGATGTCTTGTCTAACAACAACCCGACAAAAGGTTTTAGAGTGAGTCCGGACTAGGGAAGTATCCGAATGTCTGTGCCAAACTGAGACTCTGTGCGGTATTCAACGGTTTAACTTGCCGTTTGTCCGACAATCCCCACGCTCCACGTCAGTAGCGTGGGGATGTTGAAGGGGTATTGTGCTTCTCAATCTCGCTGCTTTCTAAGGTGGGATGATCCCGTGCTAGCTTCATCACACCGACTAGCATTAGAGCTTGAATCGAAAAGCCGATCACAATCGCGGTTAAGATCACCGCTTGGGGAACTGGATCAGAGTAAGCGCCATTTTCGACGTGGGAAATAATCCCATTTTCGACGGGAATAATCGGTGTGAATAAGGCTTCTCCTTTTCTGGATGCGATCAGCACGTAATAGGCAATAACCCCCGTACTCATCACATCCATGGAGATGATCTTCATCACCAGGTTTTTTTTCAGGATGATGCCGAAAAATCCGCACAGGATGGTGGCAAATATGCAGGCTTCTAACACGGGTATGCTGTCCTGGAAAAAGGTGCTAAAACATATATAGCACGTTTTAATAGTGCTAACCAAGGCTGACACTATTGGAAAGTGTCAATGCCAACGATAGACTCATCATGCCATATCAACGGATTGGTTTGAGCTGGGGAAGCTGGGGGAGCTGGGGGAGCTGGGGGAGCTGGGGGAGCTGGGGGAGCTGGGGGAGCTGGGGAAGATGAGGAAGGTGGAAAAGAAAAAATTGGGTGGGGAAGAAGTTAATTTATAGCACTACGCACTCTAGTTAGGACATAAAAGAAAACTTCAAATCGCTTTGACCCTGAAGTCCGAGGTGTTGCCTATTGCCTATTGCCTATTGCCTAGCGCGTAGCGCTATATCTCCCTAATCTCCCTTATGCCAATACCATCTTGAACAGAAGAATCAACCCTAGACTCATCACTCCCATGAATCCGATCAGATGCTCCAATTGCTCAAGCATACGGGGTAGTTTGAGTACCACTCGTTGAAAAATCAAAACGTATGCCAACCATCCAACGGCGATGATTGCCAGGTTTTTGGTGATATTTGCTAGGGTGTATCCTTCTAAATACATCCCGCTTGCGGCAATCAGCCCACCGAGCAGTAGTAGGATTGGAGTCCAGAAACTGGCTCGAACAGGCTTCCCTTTCCCATGGGGCAGAAGGATGAATTTGGCATACACCATCGCAGTTCCCACCGCCCCCAGGTTCATGACTATCTCTTGCCAAGGTAGGACGTTTTTCAACGTTAATACCTTCGCGCCAAAGCCGACAAATAAGGGAAAGCCCGAAATCGAGAGACTAGCCATGACTATGGCAATCCAGAGTCCAGTATGCATGGGCTGCTCTTTAAGTTCCTTAAAGTTTCGGCTGGGTAAGTTACCCGCGATCAAAAACAGCGTTGATTTCGCCAATCCATGGGCTAGGGCAAAAAAGCCACCAACTTCTGGTGCAGCGAGTATCCAACCTAATTGGGAAACGGTGCTAAACGCTAGCGTGCGCTTGGTATCTTTTTCCAAGACGGCATAACCGACTCCCAGCAGCGCAGTTCCCACACCGAATAGTCTGATAATCGGATCGATCGCCTCTACCATCAAGGCAAAGCGCACCAGGGGAAACACGCCTGTTTTCACCACCACCCCCGATAGCAGTGCAGATACGGGTGTCTCGGATTCCGAGTGGGTTAAGGGTAACCACAATCCCGATACAAAGATACCCCCTTTACTCAACAGTCCCAGAACGATCAGGGCAATTGCCTCAATGGGCGCATTGCTTAAACCCTCATAAGCAAAGGAATAATTCGCCTGATACACCAACACCGCACCCACCAGATAAAACAGCATTGCCACATTGCCGACAAACATATAACGTAAAGCCACCCAAATCGAACGATTGGTTCGGGAATAGGCAATTAACAGAAATGCGGCAATACTAATGACTTCTAACGATACGTATAAGCTGATGAGATCGGCACAGAGAAAGGCGGCATTGACACTGCCATGTAAAATAATCGTCTGTGTATAAAAGAAAGCTGACTTATTCGTGTGCCAACAATAGAGAATAACGGCGGTTGCTACTAGAGCATTGGTCAATATAAAAAAACCGCTCAATTGGTCAGCGATTAATGTAACGCCGAAACTATCCAATAATTGCAGGGTGATCGGCGCTTTAGCTACAAATAATAACTGCAACGCATATCCAACCGAAACCAGGGCGACGCCCAGTGCGAGATATCGGTCAAGTTTGGGGAACAGATAAATGCTGAACCCCACAAACATCGGTAGTGCGAGCCAGGCAATCGTCAATGTACTCATGGGGTATTTTATTTCTTAAGCTCGTTGCTTTCTAAGGTCGGATGATACCGTGCTAGCGTCTTTTTTAAGATGATGCCGCAAAATCCGCCCAGAATAGTGGCAAATAGGTAGGCGGCTAACACGGCTATGCTTTCCGGTGAAAAGGTGCTAAAACATTTATAGCACGTTTTAATAGTGCTAACCAAGACTGACACTATTGGAAAGTGTCAATATCAACGATAGACTCATACCACACCAACGGGTTGGTTTGAGCAGAGGATCGACATGATAAAACATGCAATAGCCGGATTAAAGAACCGATTCGTGGCAAGTCAATACTTAACCTCAGCCCTGAGTCACCGAATGCCGTTGGCGGCTAAAGGACTGAAGGTGTACCGCCGGAACCTTTCTACTCTTGCGATCAGGACACTAAAACCGTGACCATTTTGGATGTATCAACACCGTTTCAATTGGTTGGACGGCAAGCGCAATTCCAGCGAATCATCCAGGTGTTAGCCCATGAGGGCAACCTGTTGATTGTGGGAGTACCGGGAAGCGGACGGCGGAGTCTGGTACGGCTAGCGGCTCGGGAAGTTGGTGTGAAAATCCTGGAAGTTGACTGTATCCGGGTGACTGATGGTCAACGCTTCGTCCAATTGTTGTGCGAGAGCATCAATCAGACGTTTCTCAGTACAACGGCTCACGCTCTCATGCAAGAGTGGATCGAACACAAGGCGGCTGAATTATTTGTCCTCAAAAATAACGGACGAGGTAGAGCGCAGCTAAAACCTGTTCGGGTAAAGAGTCAACAGCAGCAATGGAAAGCATTTGAGGGATTACTGGAACTCCTACAAGAATTAGCCGAATCGACAGGTGAACGGGTGGTGCTAATTTTGGAAAGCTTTCCCCATATTCGTTCTTGGGATCGTCATGGGGTATGGGAAAATTTTTTGAAGCAAGAGATCGAGCGTCAGACTCAGGTGAGTTATGTATTAGTAGCAACGATCGCGGAAATTAGCATTCATCCCGATGAACTGGGGAATCATTTAGAAATCGTGCAGTTAGCCCCCTTAGCAGATGATGTGGTGGCGGCTTGGGCGCAGGAGGTTCTGCATGTCGAAGGGTTAACATTCGATCCGCGATCGCAAGCCTTAGAATTGTTTGTCAATGCGGTACAGGGACATTTAGGCGATGCTTCCGCACTGGTACGACGCCTCCAGTCGGTGCGAGTGGCTGACGGATTAATTCGCGATCACCACATCCAGCAGGCAATTCAAGAGCTATTATCTGACCTATCCATGGTTTTCGAGTCATTACTGATGCTGCTTCCGGCGAATCAGGCGCATCTGTTGGAATCTCTGGCGTTAGATCCGACTGACAAGCCCCAAAGTCGCGATTATATTCACAAACATTACCTATCCAGAGGGGGCAGTCTGCAAGGCGCGATCGCGGGATTACAACACAAAGGTTTAATTTACGGCTCCGAGCAAAATTATCGACTGGCTCTCCCTCTGTTGGCATTGTGGCTACGCCAGCGCTTGAGTTAATCCTTTTCTGGAGCTAGATCAGGGCACGATAGCATCGTGCCCCTACCCAATCAATTATCCCTGCCTTGGGTTGAAACTGTTGCTGCCCGATTGGATAAGAGTTTTAATAGTCCATTTTAATGGACAGTAGCTCTTAGCCCGGAGTTTGAACTCCGGGCAGGTGTAGGGACTGAATGCTATATTCAGCGTATCAGCGCCTATCTTTTAAGGTGAGATTATGACTCAAGAACTAATCGACCTCAGAACTAGCATCGTAGAAGGACGCCCCTAAACCCGCCCCTACAATTAACAAACGTACCATGGCACGCCGGGAACATGACGGCTAATTGTAGTTACATCGACTGACGCTCTAGCCAACTTGCTGCGCTTGCCAATCTTCACTCAGCACCAACTCCCTCAAATGCTTTAAAATTCCCACAACTCGATACAAGTCATTCTCCTGTCGCAACAGTGTAAATAATTCTGATAAGCCATAACTTGGTGTCTGTTGCTTAATCAACTTCACAAAGATAAAATGATTGCCATTTGTCAACAATCCAAACAGGGGAAGGGAACTAATCGGACTTGCCATCATGTAAAGTAAAGCTTGGGGTAAAGCGGTTAGTACGTCCGCTTGTTTGGGTTTTGTTTCAATTGTGGCAACCCAAAGATTGCGATAAAGTACCAGCAAATCGACTCGTCCTCGAATCACCTCATCTTCATTTTCAAATGAAATTTCCACCTGCTTTTCAGCCGCAGGAACAAAAGGCGCACGGCACAACCCTGCTATTGACAAAATCGGAGCTAACACGGCAATTTTGACTATTTCCTCATGGAGGGGATACTCAGCAAGGCTGAGGAAATCTGCCTTAGCCTGATCAAGCCAATGCTGTTCATAAGCTGTCAAATCTGGTGCTATACCCTGCCACTCTGGGAAAAAGTCATAGTCTTGAACCTGTACCAGGTTAAATCTTTCTTCTAGTTCATACAAAGCTAGATTGCTTGCCTGAATAACTTCAACCATAGATCCTTTAGATGTGTGGTGCTATCATAGCCTTTATCTTATAGTAAATTAATGTTTGTGTCGAAAAATTAATCCTCCTCACAGACTAATCTTATTTATCAAACGGCACAAGATACTGTTCAATCAATGAATTAGGTTTCAGCCTATAATTAGACAACAATTGCTCACAGCGAATAATGAGTTCATTGTCTGAGATAACCGCTTCACATAATTCAGTTAATAGTCTTCGACTATCTGTGATTAGTTCGTTAAGTTTCTCAAATGTTAATGCTTTGGAGTCAACCGTCACTGTAGCTGGTGTAGTAGCGGTATTTGGATGAACAGAAACAAGAATACCAGAAGAAAAATTGGGATAATTTTTGTTAAACCAAGCTCCTGCATTGAGGAGTTGACCATGTTGCTCCTTTGTTAATGCATTGTCTTGCTGCTTACGACTCTTGGCTTCAATTACTAGAGCTCGCTGATCATCTAGTAACCAAAGTACATCTGGTCCTTGATTATAAAGGTTGTCTGGGCGTTCTGTATGGAAACCAAGTATAGAACCTAAGTCGGCGAGAGCTTGTTCAAACTGATTGGAAGATGCTTCCGGAACTAAATGTGAAACTACTTTATCAAAATAGGTAGCATAGCCTCGACGAGGATCGTATTCGATAAGCTTACTTACAATTGCATTAGCTTGCTGACCTGGCAGTGTAAGCGGGATGTATGGTAGAGTAGTTTTCGGACGTAACAAACTTGAATTATCAGCATAGGCATACTGCTGCAATTCTTGAGCTAATTCAAAATCACCCCAATAATGAGCAATGCGTGCTGAAAATTGTTTCAGCCAACCTCTACTATTCTTCTCAATCTCTTTGTCTTGCTGACAAGCCTTGTCTAGCTTTGCAATTGCCTTTTCAAAATAACCGTCACGCAAAAGTTTAAACGCCTTACGTTCTACAGCAGCATGACTCAGTGAAGTATGATGAGCCTGAGCCGTTTCAGCTAGATCAGCCAATCTTACAGCATGATATTCCATCCAATCTTTGTCTCGATTCAAGCACAACATAATAGTCTCTCGAAACTCTTTTTCATCGGTAATATTTCTGCTGGTTTCTTCTCCAATTATAAATTGGGCAAATGTACTGCTTGTTAAAAAATTTCGGTTTGCCGAACGGCTAAGCCAAGAAATAAGATCTTTGCCTGTAATTATCACAACACAATAGTCGTTAGAACCTCTTGCACCTCTTCCCATTCCTTGTTCGATACGTTGTGCTACAGTACTGTTAAAGGCAAACCCCCCCACAAAAACACTTGCGAGATATGAATCGTACTCGCTACTCCCGCGAGGTAATCCTGAGAGAATCAATAGTCGGCAAGCTGAACCAGGAAAGTCCATTCCGTCATATCGATTAGCAAATGTCACTGGACCCCTTAACTCTCCGTCTTGAAGTTTTTTGACGAGTTCAGTCACCTTCTGAGTTGAGTTGGCTAGTTCTGCAACATCTTTCCAGGCTTGGGCAGATGAATCAGACGGTACAAGAATTACTGTCCCTACATTATTGTCTTCAGCTATCGACTTAGCTAAACCACGAAGAGTTTTTGGAATATCATCCTTTTTGGGAAACTGCATCCATTCTGGAACAAGAATCATACGTTCACTGACGCCAGCCAGTGAGTCTGACGTAATGGGTTTAGCAATTGAATCTTGCTGGGCATCAAAAGTACGCACGATAGCACTGTCATCACTAATGGTTGCAGACATAAAGATACGTCGAGGACAATCTGCAAATGTTGGAATCATATCCACTAATGGGAAAATAGGCGTAATCACAAATGCTCTGCTGCTTATTAGACAGTGACAGTAATCAAATGCATCGCGAATAAATGGCCAAACAAAGAGAAAATTATCTTGTTTACTACGCAGATAGTCACGTACTTGATTAGATTTAATATGCCAATTCCAATAAGGAATTTCCAGAATACTATTGTGTTCTTTTCCACTTACAATATCATCGAAAGTACCCACTTTTCCAAGTTCTTGGAAATCGCCACGAAACAGATTGGTTAAGTGAGCATAATCGTTAGAGTAATTTTTTCTATCAATGCTGAGGGTGAAAGAATCACGTACTGTTGAAAAAGCAACATGAGCATCGTCTAGGATTATAGCTACTGCCTTTATAATTTCTTTAGGACTGCCACTGAGTCCAAATTTGCTAAGACCATTGAAAAGAGCATTGTAGGTACAAATTAGGACACTTCTGCCTGCCAGGAAATCGTCTGGTAAATCAGCATTTTTTTGATAGACTACTGCTGGTATTCTATATTCCTGGGCTTTGGTTAAGGCTTGTTCAACAAGTTGATTAGTTGATGCTAAGTAAATAACTGGCTCATGGTGTTCGTTGAGGAGTGACTTGGCAATAAGCAAGCCGACGAGGGTTTTGCCACCTCCAGTAGGTAACTTAATAACGAGATCGCGTTCATTTCGACGCTTAAACCATTCTTCTAGAACTTGGGTTTGACTTCCATATAAACCCGAAATGTTGGGTGGTTTGGGTGTGCGTTCAAAGATGTCAATTGGGTTTATAACGTTAGCTTGAGCTTTAGATTCACGTAACTTTTTAAAATCTACCATAGTTGTGACCGCCTCTTCTATAGATTCTATTAAGCATATCTTAGGTTTTTTGCTTCACAATCGCCTCATTTAAAGACGCGATCGCACTCCCTTCATCCTCTACCTTTCTCTCACATCGGCAAATCCCGTCGAGGATTAAACCGTTCTATTTCTAACAATTTCTCATACAGTTCTCGCGCTTCGGGACTTGGTGTTTTCGGCACGACAATTTGAATTTCAACTAACTGATCACCCCGTTCCCCTTCTCTCGGATACCCCTTATTCGCGAGGCGTAATCGTTGACCTGACTGCACCCCCGCCGGAATATTCATTTTCACGCGCCCATCCAGAGTTGGTACGTCTACAGGAGTTCCTAAAACGGCTTCGGCTGCTGTCACGGGTAACTGGCAAATAATATCTGACCCTCTCAGCTTGAAGAACGGATGGGGCGAAACCGTAATAATTAAAAATAAATCCCCACCAGCGATGCCTTGACTCTTGAGGCGAACTCGCTGATTCGTGACCATATTTCCGGGTAATTCAACTTCTAAGGATCGACCATCTTCGAGGCGGATTCGCTCAATTCCCCCGGTATAGGCTTTTTCTAACGGCAATGTTAATCGCGCCTCTACATTTTTCGGCTGGGCGCTAGAATTAGCTCTATAAGCTGTTTTCCGGGTTCCAGGACGAAACGAATCTGAGGACTCAACTCGCCCCCCTGTCCGTTCCGTTCCCATACCAGGACGAGGCGGACGGCGTCCTAGAAGTTGTTCAACAAAGCTGTTAAAGTCACCAAACTCACTATAGTCCACTTCTTGGCTAGAAGTACGCCCCCGACCATTACGGGAGAAGGTGGTTCTGACTGGACTGGTTTTCGCCGCCTTACGGGTAAATCCTTTCTTCTTAAAGAAATTGCCAACCTGATCATACTGCGATCGCCTGCTTGGATCAGACAGAACTTCGTTGGCTTCGTTAATATCCTTAAACCGTTCCTCAGCCGTCTTATCCCCTGGATTCACATCCGGGTGATATTTACGGGCGAGTCGCCGAAATGCTTTTTTTATCTCATCATTGGATGCATCGGGGGTAACTCCTAAAATCTCGTAATAATTCCGAAAGTTTTGCATTGTCGTTAGTCATTGGTCATTGGTCATTGGTCATTGGTCATTGGTCAAATAGTTCTTGCCCCTAAACACCGGGCGGGTTTTGCTGCCAAGCTAGGGACGACAATCAATATTAGTCCCTAAACCCGCCCCTACACACCGGGCGGGTTTTGCCGCCAAGCTAGGGACGACAATCAATATTAGTCCCTAAACCCGCCCCTACACACTCAACACTATTTAAAACCAATCATCATCCTCTTCATCCCAATCATTTTCTAAGGGGGCGGAACGGACATCGCGACGGGAATAACTTCTGGGTCTTTCGTAATCGCGTTGGCGACTGGATCGACCTGTCCCTACACCATAATCATACGGATCACGGGGTTCACGCGGTTCACGCCGTCTGGGTTCCCAATAAGCATCGTCTTCGTCTTCTCCGGTGAAGACACGGCGAATTGATCCAAAAAAGTCATCATCCTCATCTTCGGCGTAAGCTAACCGTACCTCCCGTTTGAGTTCATAGAGAGTATCTTGTAAATCTGACTGCGCCCGGTCAATCGCCCGATCATCATTTTGGGCGATCGCGTCTCGGAGTTCCAATACTAGGGCTTCAATCCGCCGCCGATACGCACTGGCAAATTGGGTGCCAAAATCCAGGGTCACTTCCTTGAGTTGACGTTCCGCATCCGTCGCCATGGTTTCGGCGCGGTTGCGCTTCTCTACCCGTTCCCGACGTTGACGATCTAATTGGGCATTTTCCTCGGCGTCGCGAATCATCTGTTGCACTTGCGACTCATTTAAGGTTGATGCACCTTGGATTGTCACACTTTGCTCCCGTCCCGTGGTTTTATCCAAGGCGGTTACCTGTAAAATCCCATTGGCGTCAATATCAAACGCCACTTGCACTTGGGGAACGCCTCGGGGCGCAGGCGGAATTCCGGTCAGCTTAAATCGTCCCAGGGATTTGTTATCATTTGCCATTTCCCGTTCCCCTTGCAGGACATGAATTTCTACCAGGGTTTGATTATTTTCGCTCGTAGAAAAGATATCCGATCGCCGCACCGGGATCGTCGTATTCCGGGGGATCAACTTTTTCATCACCCCACCAATGGTTTCCAATCCCATCGATAACGGCGTCACATCCAGCAACAGCACATCCTTGACTTCATTACTCAGGATACCCGCTTGAATGGCTGCGCCGACGGACACTACTTCATCGGGATTCACATTTTGATTCGGTTCTTTGTCAATCAAACTCCGAACCAATTGCTGAACTAAGGGAATCCGAGTCGAACCCCCAACCAAAACCACCTCATCAATTTGTACAGGCGTCAATCCCGCATCTTTGAAGGCGCGTTTCAGGGGACGACGTAAACGACTCACCAATTCCCCACACAATCCCTCAAACTGGGGACGAGTCAGTCGGGTTTCCAGATGTTTAGGTCCATCTGCGGTGGCGGTGATAAAGGGTAAATTAATCTCCGTCACCCCCACCCCCGAAAGCTCAATCTTGGCTTTTTCAGCAGCTTCCATCAATCGCTGGAGGGCTTGGCGATCGCGGCGTAAATCCACGCCTTCGGCTTCCAGGAACTGTTCAGCTAGCCAATCCACAATTTTGCGGTCAAAATCATTTCCCCCCAATTGGGTATCCCCACTGGTGGCTTTAACCTCAAAAACACCATCCCCCACATCTAGAATCGAAACATCAAACGTACCACCGCCCAAATCAAAGACTAAAATCGTCTGACTGTCTTCCCGATCCAACCCATACGCCAAGGATGCGGCTGTGGGTTCATTGAGAATTCGCAACACCTCCAACCCCGCAATCCGCCCCGCATCTCGCGTCGCTTGTCGTTGAGAATCATTAAAATAAGCGGGAACCGTAATCACCGCCCCCGTCACCTCTTCACCCAGATAGCGAGTCGCCTCATCCGCCAACTTCCGTAGTACCATCGCCGAAATCTCTTCCGGGAAAAATTCCTGCTTCAGGCGGGGACAGCGAATTTTAATCGCGTCTTCTGGATCACGGCGAATCGTATAGGGGACGCGCTTAGACTCAGGATTGAGTTCGCTATATCGACGCCCTACAAAGCGCTTAATCCCATAAAACGTATTTTGGGGATTCAGAACCCCTTGGCGGCGTGCCATTTGTCCGACTAAGCGTTCCCCCTCCTTACTAAACGCCACCACAGAAGGGGTTGTCCGCATACCTTCTGCATTAGCAATGACAACCGGCTTGCCACCCTCCATGACGGCTACCACAGAGTTTGTTGTCCCTAGGTCAATGCCGACTACCTTGCCCATGCGTACTTTTGTCTCCTCTCGCTGTTAATGCCAAATCGCTGAATACAATAACTTTAGAGATTTTAATGGATAGTTGACCAGAGGAAGTGCGATCGCTGGTCATTTTACCTATTCTATCGTGAGGAAGAGGGGGAGCAATGTAGAGACAGGATGCAAGAAGCGTCTGGGAGCAGAGGATCGTAGGTTGGGTCCTTGGAACGAAACCCAACCTACGATAGGTCTATCGTACCAAGGCGCGATCGCGTCGCTTTTCACTAGAATGGAGTATATAATTTGCCGTCTCACCTTGCAGGCGATCCCCATGGTACAAGCACTCTCCCAACCACTAACATTGCCAGAATTTCTGCAACTGCCACAAACCAAACCCGCCAGTGAATATATCAATGGAGAAATCATCCAAAAGCCCATGCCAAAGGGACGACATAGCCGCTTGCAAGGAAAACTCTGCGCCACTATCAATCAAGTTGCAGAGGAGGCAAAAATCGCCTATGCTTTTCCAGAATTAAGATGTAGTTTTGGTGTACGATCCATCGTTCCAGATGTTGCAGTTTTTCAGTGGGAACGTATCCCTTTCACGGCTGAAGGTAACGTTCCCGATAACTTTGACCTTCCCCCAGATTGGACTATAGAAATTATTTCCCCCGAACAACGACCCAACAAAGTGTTGGGAAATATCCTTTATTGTCTAGAATATGGGAGTCGCTTAGGTTGGTTTGTTGACCCAGACGATCTCAGCATTTTGTGCCTACAACCGCAGCAGCCACCTGTATTATGTCAGGGAGAACAAGCCCTTCCAGTTTTGCCCGATCTAAAATTAACCCTCACCGTCAACCAGGTGTTTGATTGGTTAAAAATGGGGTAATCCGTTTTGATTCATAGACGATGGTGATAGCTTTGTAGCGTTGTAGCATTGTAGGTTGGGTTGAGGCACGAAACCCAACATTCAATCATGCCATAAACTTTGCTATGCCATTGGTGGTGCTCTGTTTAAAGATCTTAAACTAATACCCAAAATGATCCGGCTGTTTATTCCCTTAAGATAGATACAAGCCAAATCAAGCTGACCCATGGATGGGATCAATAACAATGGTTGCGATCGCAAAAAAAATCCTGACCTTCGAGGAATTTCTCAACTGGGATGACGGCTCCGGTAGGTCATTCGAGCTTTTCCAAGGAGTTGCTATGCCCCTCAGTGAACCCACAGCCAAACATGAAGACGTTGTTGATGGGCTTTGTCGTCTCCTGAACAATCACTGTCAAGGCTTGAATCTGCCTTATATTCCCCGTCAGAGCAAACAAGTCCAGTTGAATAACGTCCCCGGTGAAAATGAGTCCAGTCGTAAAGCTGATATTGTCGTATTCACCAAAGAAGAATGGCAAAGAATGCGTCAAACTTCAGCATCCGCAGCAGCATACATACCACCACCCCTGGTTATTGAAGTTGTTAGCACTAATTGGCGGGACGATTACCGGATTAAATTAAATGAATACGAAACACTAGGAATTCTGGAATACTGGATCGTTGATTATGCCGGATTGGGAGGAATTCAATATATTGGATCTCCTAAACAACCCACTGTAACGATCAATCGTTTAATTGACGATGAATACCAGGCAGTACGATATCAAGGAGACGTGAAAATTATGTCCCCCCTGTTTCCTCTGTTAGAACTAACAACGCTTCAAATTGTGGCTATGACACAAGAGTAATCAGTTAAAATCCAAATCATCCTCTCAAGATGAGAGAACTAACTTTTCTGTGTAATCAGTGTCAATAAGTTCTCTTATGCCTACCTACATCTGGACAATAAATCCGTGAAATCAGTGTTTTGACCAATGACAAAATAATCTAAATCCAAGAACGGAACCACATTCGCAGTTGATGACCCTCAGGAGATAGAGGTAATCCTAAATAAATCGGCAACCAAAATACGAATGCCAACAGAATTAAACTGATAACCGTTATCGCCGCGATTTGCCAAGATTCTTGCTCTCGATGTAGCCAACGGTCAATCAGCCAAGCTAACCCTAACCCAGAAAACACAGAAGCTCCCATATAGTGGTATAAAAATGTACAGCGACTGACCCCAATCCAAGGTAATAACTGAGCCAGCCAGTTAAGACCTAAATAGAGACTAATATAATTCACAGTTGTGGGCGGAAAATATCCACGCATTCCTGACCAAATACGCTGTAGCAACAGCAACAGTAACAATAAAATGGCTGCTGTTGATAACCACCAAAGGATAGGATTTCCCATCGCATGGACATCATAAATCACCTGACCATATCCCTTAGGTAACGGAGGGTAAGCCGGGACTTGTTCGCGGGTACTCTGGGCAGTTTGGTAAAAGTAAGCCACAGGTCGCAGCATAATTAGCCAAGTGTACCATTTAGAACAGTAGGGATGAACATCGGGTCCACTACCGATTTTTTCGTGAAACGTCAAAATTCTATAGTGGGCTTCCAAAAATCCCGGTTGGGGATTCATTATTAGGTGTGGAATCCAGAGTAAGCTATAGGTTAGTGCTGGAATTAGAGCAAAATTTCCTAAAAATTGAATCCCGTTTAATTGAGTTAGATTAACTAAGGGAGTTTTAAGTATTGAGTGTTGAGTGTTGCCCCTTCGCTTCGCTGTAGTGCATGGTTTGTCGCGGCGGTTTTCACTACTATCGTCTCGTTTTGACCTAGATGCAAATAAACCCGCCCCAACCCAAGGTTTAAATTTTGAACTATCTCCTCTCCCCTGAAGCAACCAAGCGATTCCCCACAGAAGATAAATCCCGAATAAAAACCATAAGCCATTCCATTTAATACAAGCAGACGCGCCGAAAAAAGCCCCCGATAATGCCAAAATTATCCAGCGTTTCGACTGAGATTGATTGAGTGCGATTAACAAACATAAATTCCCCAATAATCCCAAAATAACCAAATAGACATTATTCAGTGCGTAGCGAGACTCAACTAAAAATAGACCATCCGCCCCGGCTAACAAAGCGGCGATTAACGCATAGCTGCGACGCCGATTAAGCTGATAGGCAATTCCGGCGACAACTAAGGGGATAAACGAACCCGTGAGCGCATTCAGCCAACGATAACTCCAGGTTGATCGTAATGAACCCGCCAAACCATTCATGGACTGCTGATCCCAGGGAAAATGAGAACCCAGCCACATCCCGATCGCGATAATATATTGGCTCAAGGGCGGGTGGGCATTGAAAAAGTCTATTCCGGTTAAATAGTTATTGGCAAATTTGGCATAATACACCTCGTCAAATACCAGCATATTAAATCGACCTAATCCCCAAGATCGAAGTAGGACTGAGGCTAAAAAAATAGCGATTAATCCAAGGCGAAACCAATACGTTGATAAGTGATATAATTTATGATTCCCAATCATATAATACTAATGGCTAAATCTTAGGGCATCTCAGGCGACACTTATGAGTCATCATGATCCAAATCAGGAGCATTCCCCTGCTAATCCGTCTGGACAACCAGCGAAACAGCCGGGAGTTTTGGCTAAATTCTTTAACTTTGATCGATACCACACTACGATCCGCATAGAACTATTGGCAGGGTTCACCACCTTTATGACGATGGCTTATATCTTGGTGGTGAATCCGGGAATTTTATCCGATGCTATTTTTTTACAAGCATCAGGAGATTTGTTTAATGAATTGGTCATCGCCACAGCACTTTCTGCGGCAATTGCTACCCTAGTTATGGGATTGTGGGCGAATTACCCCCTTGCCCTTGCCCCCGGTATGGGACTTAATGCCTTTTTTACCTACTCGGTGGTATTGGGATTAGGCATCGACTGGCGGATTGCCCTTTCTGCTATCTTAATCGAAGGGTTGATTTTTATTGCCCTAACCCTGTCAAATGTCCGTCATTTAATCGTCAAAGCGATTCCCGATTGTCTGAAACGGGCAACAGCGGCTGGAATTGGCTTATTTATCGCCTATATTGCCTTAAGTGGGGCGGGGATTATCGCTGCTGATGCAGTGACGAAGACGAAGTTAGGGGATTTGAGTCAACCCTCGACATTAATTGCGATCGTGGGTATCCTAATTACCTCGGCATTTGTTGCCCGTCGCCTCACGGGGGCGCTGTTATGGGGGATTTTGGCAACGGCGGCGCTAGCCTGGATTCTCGGCGTGTCTCCGTTACCCCAGGGGATTATTGGTGTTCCTGAGTTACCCGTGGATTTAGTTGGGAGTGCGATCGCGGGATTGGGTAGAATCAATCAGGTGAATCGCTGGGATTTCCTGGCGGTGTTGTTTGTGTTTCTATTTGTAGACTTATTTGACACCGTAGGTACGCTGACTGGGGTGGGGATGCAGGCGGGGTATATTGATGAACAGGGGGAATTGCCTAGGGCGAATCAGGCGTTGATGGCGGATGCAGTAGGGACAACAGTAGGGGCGGTTTTGGGAACCTCGACGGTGACAACCTATATTGAGTCGGCTTCAGGGATTGCGGAAGGGGGACGAACGGGATTTACGGCTGTTGTTGTGGCGTTTTTGTTTATTGGTTCGATATTTTTTATTCCGTTACTGTCAGGAATTCCAGCCTTTGCCACGACGCCAGCATTGGTAATTGTGGGGGTTTTAATGGCTGGGAATTTACGGGGGATTCATTGGGATGATCCGGCGGAGTCTATTCCTTCGTTTTTAACGATTTTAATGATGCCATTGACGTATTCGATCGCGGAAGGGTTGGCGATTGGATTGATTACTTATCCGTTAATTAAAGGGTTTCAAGGGAAAGCCCATGAAGTCGCGATCGCGGTGTGGGTTTTGGCGGGGATTTTTGTGCTGCGTTTTATCGTGATGGCGATGAATAGTGGTGGGTAAGCACTGACTAAAGCCCTAAATTAAAGCCCTGAATTAAAGCCCTGAACTAAAGTTCGGGCTAAAAGCTAAAACCCGTTAAAACGGGTTAAAGTAATTACCTAATAAGCTTGATTTTTACTTGAAGCTTAAAGAGAAGAAATTCCTTTTATGGTGTCCAAGTTGGCGATACAGTCGTAACGGCTGTATTAACAGACCCTGCTACCGTTAAAGTCCCCCTTTTTAAGGGTGATGCAAGGGGGATAAAACGTATCCCATAAGAGCGGAAAGTGCTGTATTTATCTTAAGTCAACAACATTCCTTTTAAGTCAATGATATGACAACTAACCAAGGACAAAGGATAAATAACGAAGGACAAAGGAAATCAATTGTGGCTTAAGTGTAGCGCCAGTATGACCTGTGATAATCCATAGTAGGGCGCGAATGCTGTCACGGAGAATCCGTAGCCAGGATTCAGGGGGTTGGTTGGAGGGTACGGAGATGGGGGTGAAGGTGATGCTTTGGCTTCCGAGAACCAGAGTCGCGATCGCCTTGGCTCTAGGGATATGATAGTCTGAGGTGATTAGGTAGATATGTTGGATTTTTCGGCGTTTGAAGTCAGCGACTAGGGAGGTAAAGTTGGTGACGGTATCGACGGCGCGATAATCTAGATGAACGCGCTGGATCGGAATATTGGCGTTTTGGAAAATAGTATAAAGAACGTCTGGGGGTGAACCACTGGAAACCCAGATGTCTAGGGAGGGGTGAGTTTGGGCAAATTGGGCGGTAAATTTTTCGCGATCGCGCCCACCGCCTAAGGTTAGAATAGCTTGGGGATGAGGGGATTGGTATTGTGCGATCGCCAGCCGCAGGGGGATGATACTCAGTAGGATCAGGATCAGGGTAGCGCTGGTTAGACAGCATCTCCATTTAAATTGATGACGGCAGATTTTCACCAGAATATTTGTACTAGCGGGATAGGGGGAAATGTCACTGATTTGACGGCTGATCAATAATTACTGAGATGATCAGGCAAAGGTTTTCCCTCGATTATTGCAGTATAGACAGAAATCAGATTTTGAGCGATCACCTTCCAGGAATATCGATGACTCACCAAGCGCTTACCATTCTCGCCTAGTTCATGGCGTAGATGAGGAGAGTTTAGCAAAGTCGCGATCGCATCAGCAAGAGTCTCAACATCTCCCTCTACAACTAATCCAGCTTTGGCTTCAGCAATTTCGGGTGAAATTTGTACTCCCGGCGTAACAATCACGGGTAATCCAGCCGCCATGGCTTCAGCTACCGCTACTCCAAAATTTTCTGAAAAAGAAGGGAGGACAAAAATATCAGAACCTTGGAGGAGTAAGTTTTTGTCTTCACCCGTAACAAAACCCGCAAATGATGTATGTTTGGTTAAACCAACAGAGGCGACTAATTTTTTTAGATGATTTACATAGTCGGGTTCACCGGAACCCGCCAATATCAAATGGAAATCATAGTCTTGCTCATTCAGCTTTCTTAGTGCTTTAATGAGCAAATCTGGACGCTTCTTATAGTGAATTCTGGATAAATATAAAATTATTTTCTTTTTAGAGTATACGTTATATATTTTGTGAATACACTGCTTTGCGTTAGATTGATAATTCGGTAGATGAATGCCGTATGGAATGACAATGTTTTGAGTATTAACATTAAATTCTTCTACATTTTTTGATTCTTCTGCTGTAGAGCAATGAATAGCCACCGCCCTATTAAGATTATATCGCTCAATAATTGAATAAATTTGCTTTTTCAAGCGTTGATTGTTAATTGCCCACTCTGTTAGCATCCCGTAGGGCGTCGCTATGTAGGGAATTCTCTGGTATGTGGCAATTACAGCAGCGCAAGTAGGAGCATAAGAGAACAAATAGTGAGTGTGAACAATATCATAATCAGCTAAGTGTTGCCACAGCCACTTAGTTAGGTCAGCGGAAAAAATAAAATCCTTAATCGGTGGAGAAAATCTAGGAAAAAACCAAACGGGTACTTTCTCGTACTCAATGCGTTGGTGCAACGGTACGTTTAAGAGGTTGGAACCATTATCATTCGTGGTTACAATTTCTACTGTAATTCCGCATTCACCTAATGAATGAACCATCTCTAATATTATTTGAGTAGGTCCACCTTTTTCTTTAGCTAATGACGGTACTACTTGTAATATTTTCATGTTGATTTTGCTTTAATACAGCATTAATACTCTTTAAAAGACCATCGGAAAAAATCTGAGGAGAATAATTAGCTATGATTTGACGACTTAATTTAGCCATTCTAGTTCGTGAATCTGAATTCAGTCTATGTATGTTTAGTAAGGCGCGAGTAATATCTGGGCTGCTGTCCGGATCAAACAGCAGACCATTCCGAGATTCCTGAACAAGTTCAGGGCAAGCTCCCACTGTATGGCTACATAATATTGGTAAGCCAGCTGCACAAGCTTCATTCACCACTAATCCCCATTGCTCTTGCACAGCAGGATGGACAAAAGCATTGGCTAAACCATACCAATCTACTGTAAATTTATAGAGGATGAAGCCGGGTAAGTGAACGCAGTTGTTGAGTTTTTTTTGATAAATAAGATTTCGGACAGAGGTTTCCTCTTCACCATTACCACAGACAACTAGATCCCAAGCTTCCTCTTCTCCAATTTGTTGACGATAAGCCGCAAATGCTTCTATAAGACGTAATACATTTTTACGTTTTATCAGTCGAGTGACGGAGAGAAAATAGGGTTTCAAAGGAATTTTGGGTTGACGACGTCTTGCTGCATCTGGATATCGCCGAGCCGTATCAGCACCATGCCTGAAATAGTCATTATCAACTACATCGTAACCCAGAAAAATTTTATCCCTTGGCATACCTAATTCTATCAAATAGCGGCGATGTAGTTCGCCACCAACGAGTGCAGCATTATACCTCCTTACATAAAGCCAAGATTTAAGTCGCTCTTTCCACCACTGTCGCTTTTCGTCATCCCGTTTACTCTCACTCATGAGGATTGCCGGAATACGATGGCGTTGACACCATGACACAGCAGCACGAGAGACAGGAAATCCCCAACCCGGAATAATCAGAACACTTGGTTTAAGAGTATCCAGACAGGTAGGTAATAATGATGCTGCTACAGTAGATTGATAACCACGATCTGCTGACGCTGGAGTAGTTGTCACAGGCATGAGAGTTTTATAAGGAAACGTAATTTCTTGCCTTATGTCACCCCAGGGATGTTCTATGGTATTGTCTGTCACTTCAACTACAGTAAAGCGCCAACCTTTTTGTTGACAGACGGTGTAGGCAGCACGCAGTCGAGCGGCATGGTAACCTCCAATTGTGTGGAAAATGATAACGACATGCATATTTGAATATGAATTATTTAGATAGATTTCATTAGGTTATAAACTACTTAAACATGCTAGTGATGTTTATATGTACTTTCGGATAATTTCATGGTTAATACATAGAAATTGATGCAAATGATTTTAATCGAAAATCGGCTCGTTTAATCCAGAGTAATAAAAAACAGGGCCAAAAAGCCATACCAATCCAGGCATAAATTCCAGGTAAGTCTCCGCCACGTAGTAATGGAAGCAACGAAGCACAGAGAATGGCACGGACAAGGATAGCAGCAAAGGGTTGTAGTTTAGTAGTGTAACGGACAATCTTAGCCAAAATTACGCCGTAGAGCAGCGATAATATAAAAATTCCCACTATACCTCCTTCTGCGTAAAATGAACCGAATAAGCTGGGTGAAATACCCAGAGTTCCCTTGCCGCCATGAATAGTTAAACCTAATTTATTCATATAACCTCCCACAGGTTTTTCTGGCCACCAGGCTCTGGGAATCGGGCGCATTAGGATTTCTAGATGTTCCATACCTAACTGAAAGTCTAAGCGTTGGGGATATACGTTCTGTAGCAGTACAAAACCATCAAGCATATTAGCATCTTCTGCACTGGATGCACGTTCCCAAGCTATTTGATTCAAACGGTTATCTGGAAGATTAGGATTACGCATTGCTCCAGCTAATGCAAATAAGCTGATCGCTACTACAAGAAAAGCACCTATAATAACCATACGTGTTTTTGGCTTATAGGAAGACGATAAAATAATTCCAGCAGCAGTAATCCATCCCATAAACTGAAACCTACCTGTACTACTGAAAGTCAGTACAAATATGCAAAATATAATCAAAATAGCAAAGATTTTATTGATTAAAGAATTAAAAGAATTGAACTTCCATAAATTCAAAACTATAGTAGCTATTCCTACTAGAGCCAATGGAAATAAATATAAATAACTGCTAATTTGGAAGGCTAAAGAATTCCCTGTACTTAATTGGATAAAAACTTGAGATCTAGTAATTACTACGATTGGTAGGCATAATAAGCTGAAAAAAATCACTTTAGGTCGTAACCACTGCAAGAAATTGGGATTCACATCTGTCGAGTTTAAAATTGGCAAGATTCGTTTCTGGTTCCACATGTAAGTGGACAAGAGACAGATTTGACCAAATACAATACAAGCTAAAGCTTCAAGAGCAGCCTCTCGCGTCACAGAACTCAATCCTAGCCAAGTAAGATTTACCCAATGATTAATCCCATGAGTAACTGCCCAGTATCGGTAAGATGCCACGTAAAACAGGAAGCTACTGATTAGTAAGGGGACTTCATCGTTTCGCCGCATTAACCAGATTCCACTTACAACTAAGAGTGTGACTTGGGTAAAGGCTAGTTCTGGATATTCAAATAAAGGCATGAGATAGAGATTGAAGATTGTAGTGCAATTTTGACAAGCTCAATTTAGAGGTTTTGATAGCTGCTTTAGCAAATCGCTCAAGATTATCTGGATTATTAAAGCAGAATTCAATAGCATGAGCAATAGCTTTTCCCGTGATTTCCGGTAAGATCAAACCATTTACTTGATCTTCTACAACTTCCCCACAAAATCTAGACGCAATGATAGGTAGTTTCCATGCCTGTGCTTCTAACTGGGTCAGTCCAAAACCATCGGATAGAGTGGGAAATAGGAAAACATCAGCGAGTTGATAGTACTGCGCTGTTTGACGGCGAGGGATGGAACCAATCCACTGAATCTGCCCTTGCATTTTAGCGTGCTTAGCAATGCCTAGAGAACCAACTAGCCAGAATTCTATCGGTTGATGATGTAAGAGCTGAACAGCTTCTAAAATTGCAGCAATACCCTTACGCATGATTACTTGACCCAGAAACAGCACGCGCATGGGACGTTCAGGTGAAAAAGTTGAGGGGTAGGTTCGCACAAAAGTGCTTGCTGTCTCAGGGGGGTTGTAGGCAAGGGGAATCATGTCCATCTTATTGGCAGGAATACCTGCTTGTTGCAAGGCTTGGCTTGACCAGGAAGAATTTACAATAATTCGGTCAGCTAGCAAACATTCTTCTTGCCAATTCATCCAGTATTGAGGTGGTGCGGGTTGCCAAGTAGACTGATAGTCTGGATGTCTACTATGTTCCTGTTGAACTAATGTTTCCTCGACAAATCCTGGATCAATTTGACCTAGGATAGTGATCCAACCCTGGGTTTTGGCATAGCGGAACAGTTCTAAAGCGGCATAACTGTAGGCAAAGAGAATGGGACGAGCGTTAAGTTTTGGCATTAGGGTTTTCAATAAATCAACGGTTCGTTGTTGGAACCAGTGATTACGCGCAATAATACTTGTCCATCCTAAATTTTTTTGCAGGCGTTGTGCTAGTTCAAAACGAAGCAAAGAGTGAGTGAAGGCGTGGACGGAGGCTTGGTCTAAGTCAGGATGGAAGCGATCGCGTAAATTCGCTAAAAAAGGTCTCGGTAGCAAGTTGAGTGGAGATTGAGGTAAGACCCAAGCATCGGTAATCAGGCAGGCGAGTTTTCCATGTTGGTGTAAAGCTCGTGGAATAGCATAATGTTCACGAGCACCCAGTTGACAGCAAATCCATGGTGGCACTTTATCAGACATTCGCTTTATCCGGTCGAGTGGTAACCCATGATGTTTTGATGGTGCGTGATTCTGAACCTAGCAGCCAATGGGGTTGGAGTAGACGGATATCTACTGCTCTTTTAGCTTTATTAAAGAAATCCAGCACTGGATCGAGTAGATGGTCGCCATGAACTTCGACAACCCAGTGATGGGGCTTTTGAATTAAGCCAGTTCCCCCTTTTAGCACATCAACTTCAGAACCTTCCACATCTACTTTTATTAATAATGGCTTTCCATACAGTGATGGACGTTCCTCATAAGCCTTGTCTAAGGTGATCGTCGATTCGGTGGAGATAGAACCCACAAACAGAGGGATGAATTCAAAACTGATACCAGCATAGTCGGACCAAGTAGCAGGAATTGACAAGGCAGTTTGTTCACCTAATCCCGGCTCAAAGGCAATAATGTGTCCCAATTTATGATATCGTTTGATCGCTTTGGCACACCCATAGGTAAAATAGCCATCATTAGCGCCGACATCGAACACAACCTCAATATCAGGAAGAATTTGGTTAAGCCAAGGGTTCAATATATGCTCATAAATACCAAGAATCTTTCGCTTGGAACAGGTGGGGTTGAGGATAAGGCGAGTCCCTCGAAAGGGACCGAATAATATCCGAAAAGGTATCGGTTCTAGACTTAGATAAGGGATAAGATTCACTGTTACGATTTTAAAAATTCTAGTTGTTGTCAAAAAAAGCAGCCTTAATTTTTTCTGTCCATAGTTTAGCAACCTCACGAGTTCCGGCTTCATTAAAATGAACTCCATCTGATGTTTCGCGGTAAGGTTGACCCAAAGAATCAGTATCAGGCCCTTGCAAAGCTATGCCATCATCCCAAATGCGTTTCTGAGCACTTCGCACGGATTCTGATATGTTGCCAGATCCATAGGTAGCACGAGCTACTAACCATGGGATATTCACTTTCGTAGCTTTCTGAACTTCATGAATTAGACTGAACAGCCGAGTATAGTATTCATCTGAAGTCATTCCTTTATCGCTTTCCCCTTGATGCCACAAGATTGCTCGCACTCCGTATGGTTGAGAAGATTCAATTACCCCGATTAGCTGTTTAAAATAATCACTTCCTAATTCCCAGTCTCGAATGCTACTGCCGCCCTTAGCTACATTAATAAATCCAATTGGCATCCCAAGCTCTGTAGATAATATATCTCCTACTAGAGGCCATGGTGAACCACCTCCACCACGAATTTTAGGATCGTCTCCATGTTTCCAAAGAATGGAACCATCTTCTTGTAACTGTCCAGCTTGAACATTATCATACTTTGATAAAAACAACGTTTTAGAACTCCCAGATGCATTGGATTGTCCTGCAACAATAAATACCTCTCCCACTCCTATTTGGAGTCCATTCGCCAATCGATAGCCTCTTCCTTGACTCCTTCCAAAAATTTTAATCCATCCCGGCAATACAGATACTTGACCTTTAAAGTATGTAAACTTAGGAGATGTATCAAGTAAGCTCCAGTCTTTTGGTTGAATTACTGTCATGTCAGAAGACGTGATAGCAACTTCAACTGATTCAGCTAACCAACCCACACGTCCAGATAGTTTTAGGATTGTCTGATCTTGTTCTGCTCTTTGAATTATCTGCCTATTTTGCAAATTCAAAAAAACGTGAATTTTAGTGTCGAGGAATAAATTAGTTCTTAATCCAAACGTATTGTTTAATATAATAAAAAAAGAAAGCAATATAGCCGTAAAACCCACAAGTAAACCTATTGAATTTTTCTTTGATTTTAAAATATTGTTCATATTTGTTTTTTATATTTTGTTAAAAAAATGGATTCATTAATATAGCCAAGGTTTATAGTTTAGTGTGTAATTCAACTTGCGTGTTCGCTTCTTGATAAAGCGGGCAGGGTTACCTCCAAAAATAGTATAGGGTTCTACATCTTTTGTGACTATTGAACCTGCACCAATAACTGCTCCCTCACCAATAGTGACTCCTGGTAAGATAATAGCTCGGTAAGCAATCCAAACGCGATCGCCGATGATTACATCTCCACCGCGATCGGCAAATTCTGGTGATTGCGGATCATGACCCAAGGTTAAAATTGCGGCTTCAGGACCAATTGAGACATCAGCCCCTGTCTGGATGTGATAGTGGCGACCATCAAACAAGCAGCCAAAGTTAATCACATTACGATCACCCAGATATACTTTTCTACCATTTAGGAATTTGCATCCCATTTGTACTGATGTTCCCGCACCCACTTCGGCTAAATAGGTTTTCAGATAAACCATGCGGATTCTAGAGGATGGTAAGTTTCCAAGCCAATGATTGTAGCTGTAACTCAGAATACTGCCAGCAAGTAGTCTAGAGTTCATCATTGTTAAAGCATTTAATATATCTTTAGAAATCTTCAAAGTGATACCAAGGTAACTCTGTTTCACAAGTTTTTTGCAAAACTAACAAATTACAAAAATCATTATGCCATTCATGCCAATAAAGCTTACCTTTGATGAATGCTGCCAGCATATATTTTGCTTTTGCTTGTAAGTTGGGTTGTAACTCTGGAGTGGCAATTAAACTATATTTTTTATGTGTTTTAATAAACCGAAAAATCTTTTTAACCGATGGCAGTAGGCAATCATGAAAAACTAATAAACCTCCAATTTTCAAAAGCTTGTCGGCATAAAAAAAATCAATGAATTTGCAATCAAATGTATGCATTCCATCAATAAAAGCAAAGTCAAATTTGTCATGTTCACTCAGTAGTTTAGGAGCTTCTAAATGACTTGAACCTTCACACAAGGTAAAGTAAGACAATAAATGGTGTTCTGCTAACAAGCTTAAAGCGGTTCCTTTATGATATGTGAATTGGTAGGGATCAATTCCATAGTGATGTCCATTAGTCAATGCAATGGCTTGGGTAATCGCTAAAGTGCTAATTCCGTTGGCTACCCCTGTCTCAAAACTTTTCTGACAATTATGCTGCAATATAATAGTTGCCAAAGTGCGGGCTTCCATTTTACTAACAGCACCCTTAATATCCTGTTTATTTTTGCCAATTTCTCCAACCCATCCCCGTTCGATAATCCTATCCGTAAAAAATTCAAAGTTATCAGGTAGCTGAATCTCAATTTTAGACATATTTAAAACAGTTCATTACCGACTGGGCATTAATTAACCAGGAGTTTACCGCAATATACTTTTCCCAGTTAGGCTGCGGAGGACTGTTTAACCATATTTGAATTCCCTTGACTAGAGAGACTAAATCATCCGGCTCAACCCAAATCCCAAGTTCATACTTTTGGATAACAGATCGCAAAGAACCTTCACCTGCTGATGCTATACAAATTTTACGGTAATTTGCTGCTGTACTTAAAGCACTACTCGCAGAACGAAAAGTATAGCTATATGTGAGTACTATAATATCAGCAGCTATAAATAAGTTGCCAACTTCTGCCTCTGGAATAAATCGGACTTCCCACCGACAGCGGTCTCCAACACCCAAGGTTTGAGCTAAGTCCTGATAAAAAGCTATTGGTCGTTGACTTGATGACTGTTCTTGCCCAGCAACAATCAGATAGACTTGTGGAAAATTAACCATTGCTCGAATCACAAGGTCAAGATTTTTGTTGTTACGGATATAACCAAAAGACAGCATTACTTTAGCGTCAAGTGGTAAATTTAAACTTGTCCGTATTTCTTTCCTAGATTTGTTGGCGCTCGGAAACTGGTGTATTCCATAGGGAATCACAGTTGTTCGCAGTTGAGGCATTGACCAAACTGTATCAAGTTCAATGGTTTCATGAACAAAGGCTTCCCTTAAGAAAGAATAACCACAGGCAATTGACCAGCGATGCCACCAATGAGGACCAACAACAAAATCACGCACAGGATCATGTACAATAGCACCAAATATCACGCCTTTTTTCGCGAGTTTCTTCAAAGAACCTGACCAAATAGGGGCGAAATATTCCACATAAGATCCAAGCAACACATACTGGAAATGATTGGCTTCAATAAAATTAGCCAATTTGCTGAAATTTGTTAGCATTGTTGCTATGTAATGTATAGCTTTTAAGGCTTTATGAGGAAATGTCTGATTGGGAGTTAGGTCTTGAAGAATTGGCATCATTTTATACTTTTTCCCCCTACCTATAGGATAGTTGGGAGTGCAAAGGAAAGTAACATCAACGCCTAAAGAAACCAAGGCATTAGCTTGCTCATGAGCATAATCTGCAATGCCTCCATAACTCGCTGGTGAATAGTAGAGAAGTTTCATAACTGGATTAAACTGTCCTTAGCTTTAGGTTACGCAGCCTCTCACGGCATTGTTTGCATCGCTTAAATCCCCACACAAATCCTTGCCAATACCCAATTACGCCCCAAACCCTAATTATATATTCAAAAACCAGAAGTTGATACCAGTTCTTGATGTAGCTACAGGAATTCAATCGTTGAATCGCTGGTACTAATCTCCGAACTCGCGCTCCAGCACTAATGAGGAAACTGCTCAAAAACACTATTCCTAGCCAAGTCGGTGAAGCCCAAAAGAGAAAAACTAAACTGAACATCAGGCAGAAGGCTTCAAAGCATAGCCTTCCGCTAACAAGAACCCCATAATCTAGCCAAATACCTGCCTCTCCACCCCCACGAAAATTTCGGAAAGCTTCCTGGCAAAAGGATGTCAATGTCACAGGGCGTTGCCAATAACAACGGGGAATAGGAGCGCAAGTAACTTGAGTTGTTGTTTGCTGTAATAGCAGGGCAAAGACCATATCATCACCTGCCAAGGTTAAATCTTCGGGATACCCACCAATTTTTTCCCACAATGACTTACGATAAGCAATTGAGCGTGAAGAGGCATGGGATTTGGGAGTGGCAATTAATTTCAGCCCATCATGTAAAGCATACTCTACCTTTGCCCAATCCGTTTTCAAATCTTGCCAACGCACTTGCCAACTCCCCATGACAGCTTCTAATTGATTGTCTTTGAGTAAGGGTTGAACAAGTTCCTCCAACCATAGGGAGTCCCAGGTACACCCGATGTCTGTAGAAACAATAATATCATGTTGAGCCTGAGCGATCGCTAAGTTTCGCCCTCGAGCTATATTACACCCAATTTCTTGAATCACCTGTAATGAACAAAATTGATTATGTGAATAATTTTGTAAGAATTGCCAAGTCCCATCGGTAGAACCACCATCAACGATCACAATCTCATCAGGCAGATAAGTCTGAGCTGCCATGCTTTTCAGGAAATCAGCACATCCTGATTGATCATTTAAGACGGTAGTGACTAGAGAAATATTCAGTTTAACTTGTGACATACCTCTACCCAAAGCTTCATGTTATTAGCAATAGTTTTAAAATAATCCCTTAAGGATTTATCCCAGAGAAATCCCTGCTGCTTAGATGACCATTCTTCGATTCGCTCGGTTAATTCTAGAGTGGCTTCACTATAGGTTGTAGCTTGAGACAAGGGAGTCTCTAATAAGGGTAACATATCATCAACAATAACCATACCTGCCAATTCATTCCAGAGGTCTTTGTAGAGGTTATGAGGAGAGCGACGATGTTCCACAACAGGTAAACCAAGTTTCACCCGATGTCCCATGGCTTGCACGCATTTTTGCAAGAAAAAACCGCTAAATATGTCACCAAAACGATCGAGTTTCATTCCACCAACTGGATGTTCCATTTTTACATAATAGTAAGCAGGTATCGCATCTCGTATAATTCCAGTATTTTGAGTGTTAATTGGCATCAAACTCCTGGGAGCTAGTAGATAGTCAGCCGTTAACTTTTCCTTTGCAATACAATTAGTTACCAAGCGCGTAGCCGCATCGACATCTGGATCGCCAGACCAAAGTCCAGCGTTTACAGCAACAGTCCCCCTGGAAATTTCGGTATTTATTTTTGAACAATTGGGGTGACGACGCTGATAAGGAAAGCCTCTGGGATAAACTGTTTTCCCATTTCCTAACGAAGGACATTCAACCTCCATCATGGAACATAAGTTGAACCAGTGGTTATGCCCAATTGCTATAGGAAGAGAAATTTCTTGTCCAACTGTAGAGTGTCCTGCCAAAAAAGACCATTTTTTCTTCGGATAGTTATCGTCATCAATCGTAATAATCACATCGCAGCGCTCATGATACGCCATTAGAAACCCCACATTGCGACGGTTGTCGCTTCTCCACGGGATTTCAGCAGCGAGTTTTGGAAAGGGCTTTAGGAATTTATTTTGCTCGTCTGGGTCTAGATAATACCACGGTAGACCCTGCTGGGTATATTTATTTATCTGTTTTCGGCAGCTAAGTGGAGTTGAGATATCGCCGATTATGTAGAAATGAACTTGCTCTAAATTACCATGGCTTAGGAAATGTTCATAATACTCATGAATAAAGTTACCCGTATAGATGGTTGTGACAACAACACCAATTTTCATGATAAATATTATAGCTTAATAATTTTTAGTCCTGTAAAGTGCATGAAAATAATTTTCTTCACACAATCCATCTGAATCTAATACGCTTTCTTGGTAGCCTATATTTTTTAAGAAATTCCGGAGTTCATTGACATTGCTACCAAAGTTAGGTAGAGCAAATCCATGAACTTCAATTAGCAACGTTGGATGCCATTGTTTCAGTAGATTTTCTGCTCCACGGAGGACTTCTAATTCAGCCCCTTCTACATCAATCTTAATGAACTGAACAGGTAAATCTAGGTTGCTCCAATAATCATCTAGCCGAACATTAGAGAGTTGGATAGTCTTATAAGTCACTGGATTTGAGCAAAGTGATGCCGTTACTGCCACCTCTTCTGGAGGTAGATAAAAAGTTACAAATGGTTCCGATGAATTAGACACCGCTTTCGGCACAATTTTTACTTGTTGCTGAACACCACTTAAGGCTACATTTCTACGCAGCAACTTTAGGTTTGCTGGCACAGGTTCAAAGGCAAATACAAAACCTTTATCTCCGACTAATTTAGCCGCATAAAGTGTATGTAAGCCAAAATTTGCACCGATGTCAATAAATACATGACCTGGATTTAAATGTCTGCCTAAAATCCGATGGACAGCCAACTCTACTTCCATATTCCAGCGTCTGAGGGATTCATCAAAGTATAAAGTATAATTAGCAATTTGGAAAGGAATACCTTTGAATCTATAGCGGAATTTAAAGAATAAATTTTTAATTGATCTTAAGAACATAAATTAAAACCTAAACAAGATGAGCAAGAACAGAGGTGCTAGATTGTGACAATACAGAGCTATTGCTAAGCAATCGGGACATAAGATTATAACTAACTGAATTTGCTGTTTTTATGCCTTATTGATACTGTCTCATAAGTTTGTAAATTTCACAAAATGCTTGATACCTATTATACGACGAATTATCATGGATAACTTAGGTTGATTCGCTACCCTACAATACTCCTTTAGCCACCAAGATGCCACAGACAAAACCTGTAGTTCTACATGGGGTGACTTTTTTTCATTTGTCAAATAGTATATATCCGAATAAACGCGCATCAAATTTTCGCACTGTCGAGGTGTATATGAATGGTTTCTAGTTTGCCAGTATTGCTGATTTAACTCAATAGCTGCATGAACTCCTTCAAACCATTTTTCAGCATTTGAAATTTGAGTGCGGCACTGGGAAGTATGAATTCGATACAATGCACTTTTGTGTTGTCCATAGGCAACTGTACATTTACTGATTAATCGAAACCAAAAGGCAATATCCTCTCCTAAATACTGATCAAGCTGCTCTGGCCAGTAGCAATCTAAAGATATTGCTGTTTGTTTAATTAAAGCTGCATGAACCGCCCAAGGAGCAAAAGCAATCGCACTATCTCGCAGCACTTCAATGGGCTGTCCGATACCTAAGGGCTGTTTAACTATTCTTTGTGTAGGATTCCCATCGGTAAATTCCTGCCAATAGCAGGCAATAATGTCAGCTTCCGGATTGTCTCGCGCAATAGATAGTTGTTGTTCTAAATGGTCAGGTTCTAGTAAATCATCAGCATCCATAAACTGAATCCATTGCCCTCGTTTATGAAGCAATCCATAGTTACGTGCTGCCCCTGGTCCTCGTTTAGGAAATTGTAAAAGGCGAATTCGGATATCCTGAAATTGCTGAACATTTTCCCTACTCCCATCTGTAGAGCCATTATCCACGATTAGCATTTCCCAATCTGGAAAAGTTTGGGAAATTACGGACTTAATCGTGTCTGCTATATAAGCTACCTTGTTGTACAGTGGGATGATGATAGAAACTGTTGGCATTAGCGGTACGATGTTTTACGAATCCAGAAACCGCTACACCGGTGATGAGGTTCTTTCCAATTTAGAACCTCAGACCAAAGTTTAGCAACTTTTTCTGGGTGATCGATAGATAACCAATGATTAGCTAAGATGACCTCAAAACTCGAATTGTAGGCGAGAAATGCCTCCAGCATATATTGCTCATTCCAAGCTCGACGTTCTTCGATCAGCCATTTTGGAGGATAGTCATAAGGAAAAAATATATCGTGAAAGTGAATCCAGACGCCGTTAGCAATAGCTGGCAAAATCTCTAAAATTTCCCGACATACATCACTACAAAATTTAACCGTGTGGGTAGAATCAATAAAAAGAATGTCACCCTCTTTTAACTGCTCAAACAGACTGAGATGAATTGTTTCAACTTTTTTAGTGATAATTTCTATATCAAAATTACATTCATTTGGCTTTAATGAATAATAAGGATCGATGCAAATAATTTTGCTTTTTTTTCCCTCTTGCTGATTTTTATCCAGTGCTATAGACGCAATTTGGGTTGAGTATCCCGCGCCAATTTCTATTACTTTTGATGGTTTTTTTTCTCTAAGTATGGCGTAGTATAAGGCAGCATCAAGTTCAAAATACAAATCATTTAAAAAATTAAACTTTTGTTTTACTCCTTCTTTAACAGATAGTTGATGAATTTCCGTATAGTAATTACTGAGTTTGTCTATTAAATCAAGTTGAGACTCAAGATTCCAATTTATACAACTCGAAAATCGTCGTCTTAGAACTTTTTTCTTCGTAATTGTAGAAAATTCTGGCAGAGGTTCATAATAATGATATTGACGAATGGAGTAACCCCATTTATCTCCTAATTCAGGATTACAATGCAATAACCATAAAACTTTCTTTATTATGCGAATAGGCAATTTATTGAAGGTAAAAAGCAATAATTTATCTATAGAATTTTTAATAAATTTAGATAACATAATAAAACAAAAACTTAGTTTACTTGGAGTTGTGTGATTTTTATTTGTTGTTATAAAAATATTATTTTTGAGTAATTACTAATCTGATACTTTCGGCAAATTGTTGCTGTATAGTTTTAGGATTAAATATGCTTTTCGCCATTTCTATAGCTTTATTAGCTAAATTTTCTTGCTTTGACTTCTGAGCCAATAAGTCTTTAAATGCTATAACCACATCTTGTGCAGAATTGGATGTTACCACTAAAGCGGACTGATACTTTTGTGCCCATTTTACCGCAGAACTATATGCAGGTCCCCAAACAATAATTGGTTTTCCAAACTGACAGTATTCTACCAGCTTGGAAGGAAAGCTAGTCTCTGCCCAACGTCTATTTTTGGGTTCAAAAGATACTGTCACCAGTAACGCGCTAGCATTTTTTAACTTTTCTCTAAGCAAGTTTCTCGAAATAAATCCACCATAAATATTTTTTTCTTCCATTGCTTGTATTCTTGCTTCAGACCAGTCAGGATAGGGACCAAATAATTTTAAGTTTAATTCCTTAAACTGTTGGAAGCAATTCGATAAACTATACAGCATCGGTGCATAAATATGAGAAAGGTGTCCGGCATAGACTAAGGTGAAAGGTTGACTGCCTATACGTGTATGAGTTTCGGCTGACGCATTTAATAAATCAGGAATAGGATATAAGATTTGAGCATTGGGATGAGTTCCTAATAATCGTCTCATTTCTTCACTAACACAGAAGGCTACAGTGCTTTGTTGGTAGAGGCATTTAAAACGTTTTTCAAGAATACTTTTTAGACAGGGGTGAATATAGGCAATATTGGGCCACCAATCATGAAAAATGGTGAGTAAAGGAATGTGAGATTCTTTTGAAATCTGTTGTGCTGCTATCCAGTGTATCCCTTCAGCCACTGTAAGAATTGCATCAAATTTATGAGTTTTGATATATTCACGTAATTGAGTGTAGTTAAAAAAAGGATGGATACACTGCATAACATCATGTGACAAACTAGAAAATCTAGTACAACTAAAGCGGTTTAAAAACCAATGAGCTTGAAGTTCTACTATATCGAATGATGGTATTTTTAATGATGGTATTTTTCGTGATGTATCTGTGACGATATGTAAACTTAAGTTCGGTAACTGTGAAAAATGCCTATACAGGATTACTTCACCCGCCGTAGTGTTGTGAGGAAGTACTGAGGAAATAAGTAAAATCCTCAATTTGTTTACTCCTTAGTTCTTATTACTGCACCATTTTCTAGGAAGTTTCAAATATCCTCTAAATAATTGTTACTGCTCCCTGACCAATGAAGGCATCATTTCCCAATACTGCTCCAGATACTATGGCAATAAGGTCTCCACTACCTGTTGAACCGGCGTAGATATATGAGTTTGACGTACCAAAAGTACGAACACTTATTGGAGCTTCATCTTGGTCAATTCGATCGCCTTCACCAAAGTTGAAATCAATAATCTGTGTATAGTTAGCACCACCGAGATAAAAACTTGTGGTTCCCGAACCAAGCATAAATATATCTGCGTCCCCACCACCAATCATAATATCGAGTCCAGCATTTACTCCTGCGTCACCCACTAAAATATCTTGACCTGCATCCCCTTGAAGATAATCATTGCCCTCACCACCATTTAATAGATCGTTTCCTGTCGATCCGATCAGAGCATCACCGCCTGTACCACCGTTTAATGTGTCATTACCACTGTCTCCCAAAAGCCTATCATTTCCGGTATCACCATTAAGCCTATCATCACCTGAGCCTCCCACAATTAAATCATTCCCTGTATTGCCTTCAATAAAATCATTACCGCTACCACCATCTATAACATTATTATTTTCATTCCCTTTGATGTAGTTAGATAGACTATTTCCCGTTCCATAAATTAGCGTAGGTATCCCTCCAGCCAAAAATAAATGTTCCACATTGGGGGTCAGTTTATAGTTGTTGACAAAAACATACACTCTATCTATGCCTTGGTCAACTTGTTCAACGACTACATCAGCCAAATTCTCAACAAAGTATTGGTCATCTCCTGTACCACCTTCCATGCGATCAGCACCAAGACCACCATCAAGGATATCATTGCCTGAACTACCAAACAGTTTGTCATTACCTGCACGACCATATAAGCTATCATTTCCACCAAGACCATTTAAAGTGTTAGCACCTGAATTGCCATACATCAGGTTGTTTAGCTCATTGCCTGTACCATTGATATTGCGAGTACCCGTGAGTTCAAGTTTTTCAAAGTATTGTCCTAGCGTCCAATTTGCTGAAGAGAACACGCTGTCGTAGCCGCCTCCAAACGCATTGTCAACTTCTACGATCTGTGCGGGATCATCTGCCGCGTCAACGTAATAGATATCATTCCCCGTACCTCCCTCAATCCTGTCCTGACCGGGACCGCCAATAAGGAGATCGTCTCCCCCAAGACCAATAAGAATGTCATCGCCGTCTTGACCGAGTAGCGTATCATTCAACTCCGTTGATCTGTATTGATTAGGTGCTGTTGGTGTTTCGGCAAAACTGTCAGAACCGGGGGTACCAAGATAAAACAGCATACTTTTTGCTTCCCTAAATTAAAAAATTAAACTAAATTATATCATATATTTGAATAAGAATTGATTGTCTGTATGTTAATAAGCAGGCAAACTTAAATTAAAATATGCAAACTTATGTAAATAGCTATAAATGTATATCGGCAATTTACCCGTCTGGGCTGTGTATGGTCATACAGTGAAATTATCTGAATAGTTTCAGTATTTTTTCAGTAGTAAGATATGAAGTTTAGTTTAGTTTAGTTTAAAAGGTGTGACGCCGCGCAAATTGTCGTTAAATTAGTAAATTTTCTCTATGAAATCATTTTGTCTTAAAGCATAACTTAAAACTTTGTCAAGCTTATTAGGATTCATATATATACTATTTTCTGCGCCAGTATCTTCACCGAATGTGTGCCAATGTTCATGGTTCATTAAATTAGCAATCCTGAAGGTGCCATGGTACACCCAGATTGGGTTATATATTTCGATGATTTTTGCACCAGGATTACAGAATATTTGGTTGTGAATTCCTGCGCCGTGAGCGCCTAAAACAACTTCGGTCTCGGAAAACAAACGAATCTGCTCTTTTAAACTCATTTTTTCACAGCAATAGACTTCAAAACCGTATTTATCTAAAACAGGCATTAATTCTTCTTCATTAATAATTTTTCGTCTTGAATTACGCCGACTGATATATACCCTTCTCGTTACCTTTGAGTTAATTTCTGAACCAATTACGGCTTTGACTAAACTATTTCTCACTTCGCTAAAATGCTTACCGTTAACAACCATTGATCGTTCAGCAGCATGACAGAGAACAAATTTCTCTAGCCGATAAACTCCATTAGGCATTGAAATCCATCGTTCTTGGGGTATGCCCAACAAAGTCAGAGCCTCTATGTGGTATGTCTGAAGTTGATTCGGTACAATAAACTGTAAGTCATCTTGTAAGTTACTCGATAAATGCTTTAACAGTGAAACTCGTGGTAGTATATCCAGTAGCCAGTGACTGTAGTGAATATCTCCCCAGAGTCCTAAAAAGGATACATAAGTTCCGCTCAGACAATCATTTTTGTTTGGATATGAATGGATATACAAGGGGGGATTAATAGTATTACGAGCTGCCGATTGAGTGACAATTTCCAATTGATTGGTTAATATTCCACCATTGGGTACTAGCAAAAACACATCAGACATCTCGCATATAAAAGTTTCTGGTACTGGATATCTAGTTACAGCATATAGAGAAGAGTATAACATTTCTGCTTTAGCTAAATTATTCTCCCGATGATTTTTAAAAATCTTTTTTCCTGTATTTATATTTCCTAAAATATCTTCAGATATTGTCTTGGAAGGCTCACAACGCTGAATAGCCGAGCTTTGAGAAGTTTGGTAGTTCCAACCTCTTGAATGAGAAACTAACTTTAAGTCAGATAGCCACTTTAACTGTATTAGTTGTTTATTGGTTACAAATTTGACAATTTCTTGAACAATTGTAACTTGGCTTAAACTTTGTTTTATCTTTCCCGGTATAATCATAAGATTCATATATAGCTTTACTAAATATTACTAAAAAGTAACCGCTTTTACAACAACATAATAATATAAAGACACATTAGGTTTAACTTAGAGTGTTAGAGAATAGTCGCAAAGGTACTCACACGACCTTGGTGACTCCTTCAAGGTTATCCAGCGACTGAACGATAGACATCAATGGTTTGAGCTACAGTTTTATCCCAGCTAAATTCTCGTGATTTCTGATATCCTTTAGCAATCAGGCGATCGCGTTCCGTCGGCTGATCAACTAGATCAAGTAAGATATCCGCTAAATCATTAGTTACTTGAGGATTAAACAGTATACCAGAATCACCAACTACTTCAGGAATGCTGGAGCAATTAGAAGCAATGACAGGGGTTCCGCATGACATAGCTTCTAGAGGAGGAATACCAAAACCTTCATATAGGGAAGGATAAACTAAGGCAATGCTACAACGGTAAAGCTTTGCCAGATGAGTATCGCTTACATAAGCGTAATGCTCAATATAATCACTTAGTTGAAGCTCAAAAATCTGTTTTTGCTCTACCCTAGTAAAAGGCGTACCAACGACGCAGAGGGAAACATGGGATTGAACAGATACGGCTTTGGTAAAAGCTTTGAGCAAGCACTCAAAGTTCTTATAGTTGGTTCGGTTGCCTACGTAAAGATAGTAGGGACGAGAAGGAATAGATTCAGCACCATAAGAAAGACTAGCATCTATTTCTGATGCCAGGTAAGTAACGGTTACTTTTTCTTCAGGCAAGGAATACTGCTCTAATAAATCTTTTTTAGTATTCTCTGAAATACAAATAATTGCTTGCGCCGCCAAAATTGCTTTTCGTTTCTCCTCAATTAGCTCCCTGCTAGCATCCATCCATTCAGCGAAAAGCTCATGGATCATATCGTAAACAGTTAGGACAACAGGAGATTTGCATTGACTGATTTCTTGGCGGGTAAGCAGCAAATAGTAGGTGGGATGGATGATGTCAAACTGATTCAAGAAAGTAACAGCCCTAAAGTAATATTGTTCTAGCCAATATGAAACGCGACCCGGGCGAAATCCAAATCTCTTATAAAAAAAAGTTTTTAAATTGGTATGAGTAGGGTAATTAACTTGCTGAAATTGGCAGGTAGTGAGAACTGGGCTATAATCTTGGGGTAATCTACTAATAAGATTTGCAAAATACCGATTAATTCCTCCAGCCGTTTGCACACAATAGATTTGTCCATCGTATAATATCAACATAAAATTTCCTTTAAGCAAATTATGAATTGTTCTACTGATTATCAGTTTTAAAGCTACAAAAACAATTTTATAGCAATCCTAAATAGATTGTGGCAATTTTCCATACTGAAATATTTTTTGAAAATCGAATATTTGACCATCAGCAAAAATTTTTCCATAACTTATTCTATATAAACTAAGGGGAGTGATTCTAAAATTTTTTGTTCTTCTTGCGGTGAAAGGTAGTTCAGTTCACCCTGTTCATTACGAGATTCCCGAAACTTACCAGCTACATATCCCTCCTCTATGCTCATTTCTCTAATAGAGTCAGGTTTCAAATCCTTACGAACAAAGAAGGCATTATTGCCTGCACTATTACATCCCACAAAAGCATAACCTTTCTTTTGTGCAAGTAGGTAAAGAGCTTTTAGTGATGCACCAAAGTATATATTTGAAGAGTGCATTTGGGAACGAACAAAATTTTCCTTATAGGGAATAGTGACAGCTATATCCTTTCCAAATCTATGGTTGTATTCAATAATCACAATAGCAGGATTGACTATATTGATAGCTTCCCATATCCAATAATCATTACCATCGATATCAATAGATAGCAAACCTATATTTCCAGTTAAGCCATTTTCTTTAATTATTGTGTTAATATTTGATTGTGTAATAAATGCTTGAATTGCCTTTAAGTTATATTGCCAATAAATGGGGTCTTTTTTGATATAATTTATATTTGCTTCATTATTGTCAATAAGTAGACCTGACCAATTATTGTTCATTGAAAGGAATCGAGTGTTTGATTCTGTGTAGTTCTGAACGCCAAACTCTACAAATATTTTATGTTCTACTTTGATTTTATCAATTAGAAACTGAATGATACCATCTTCTCCCCATTGAGAAAAAACCCTAAATTCATTAGCATTAATACAATGACTATCTAAGGATTGTAATTGCCTTTTCTCAATTCTTCCGACTGCTTCTTGAAGTTTTTCAACAGTAAATTTTAGCTCAGAACCATTTTCAATTATAGAGTTTATATTCATAATAATCATCTTTATAGTTTTAATTGATTTAGATGCTTTATTGTTGATCCTATCTAATAATGTCATTTCTGAATATGTTATTTTTCTGAAAAATTTTATTAGTACAAATAAGGCTTTTTTATTTTCAACAATTTTTTGAGTAAATAAGGTTATCTTATGCTTAGATAGTTTTACATCAAATAGTGAGTTATTATCGCAATGAATTCCTGTACCATCGTGACCTGTATTTTTAACTAAAGAATATCGGGGATATAGACAAAGACCTTTAACTAAAAAAATACTAGCATACCACCTAATAGCCCAAGAATTTATCTTGCCAACACTTTGCTGTTCAAGCATTTCAAAAAAGGGATATGAATTAGCAAGAGAGAATTTTTTATCTAATTTATTACATTTTATTTTTTTGATAAGTAACTCTGAATCTTCCTCAAAATACTGCCACGCTCTCTGCCAGGTTGCCCAACCCCAACAAGAAGGGTTTCTCATAAAAAAAGTCTCTGGTAATTTTGTTTTGACAGGAAACATATAACCAGAAATATGCATTACTTTTAGTTCATGTTCATATCTATCTAGAGCATCATTCATATAACGGAGGAAGTAGGGAGAAAGTACGAGATCATCCTCCAGTGCAATTACTCGACCATAATGAGCGCATATTTCTGTAACACCTGATATGATAGATTGAGCAAGCCCAAGATTTTCTTCGCGTTCAGTAATGTGAACTTGCCAACACCACTGCCTACTCTTGACGATCTCTCTTACTTTACTTACGACTAATCTATCAGCTAAAGACTTTGAACCATCACAAAATATGAATAATTCACTTTCATTGGCTCCCTCATTTTTAGCTAGTGATTCTAGTAGTTTTAAGGTGTGTTCGGGTCGTTTATAAACAAATAAAGCAATAGGAGATTTTTTCATGTAATTTGCATTAATAATTCATTAAAATAAAAGGTTTATTGTAAACTTACAAACCACAAATTTTTTAAAAAAATATGTGACATATGTGAATTTTTGATATTAATTTATTTCAGTAAAAATGAGAGTGTTAACTGATTTGGCATAGAGTTGATAATCTTGTTGATTCATAAATGAAACTACCTTTGATTCATTAATTCTTTGTAAGGAAAACCTATTCAAGTCTTCTGCCAAAACTACTAATGGTCTATACCTTTGCCAGTTGTTTGATTTAAGCACCTGTAAATCTAATCCCTCTACATCGACACTTAAGAAATCAATATCTTGATTGGGAGGTAAATATTTATCTAAAACTTCTGTTAATGTTTGGGTTGGCATTTTCAAGGAGGCTAATATCTCACAACCTAGAAACTTTTCCCGTTCCTTGGATAATTTATCACAAAATCCGTTCAAAGCAGAATCATTAAGTTTATAGTATGTTAAAATTTCCCTTTGCTCTGAAATTGCAATTTCCAGATTAATATCACGCGGTCTAAGTTGATTGAAAAGATCCATGCTACCTGGCATTGGATCAATATTTATTCCTCGCCATCCCTGTAAATAGAAACGATAAGTATTAGAAAATCTTTGTGGATGGTGTGCACCTACATCCACGTAAAATCCATTTGCTTTTTTTGTGAAAAATCTAGAAATTATCATATCTTCACCTTCTAGAGAGTAAGAAAGACTATGGTAAAGATATTTGTATTTATTGTAAAGATAAAATTTTTCCGGGAATAAGGCAACTTGAAAACCATTTTTGATTCTACTATAAGCACTGTTAAATTTTTTAAAAATTATATTCACTTTATTGACTCCTTATGCTTCCAATAGCCATTCTCCTCGAAGTAAAACAGGACCAATACCGTTATGACCAAAACTACCAGTTCCATAAAAATCACCTGCTTCAACATCTATATAACCGATATATCCTCTAGGCCAGTCTGCTTCTATACCATTGACTGTGATTCTTGCACCTATATAGTATCTACCTTGCGAGTATGGAAAATCTCTAATCTTACACTTGAATTTTCCAAAAAGAGGAATAGAAGAAAATCTAGTTCCAGCATAATCACTATAAAAAACTGAAAAGGTGTCTCCTAGAGGATTATGTAAAGAAAAACCTATACTTATATTATTAATATTTTTTTTTGTTTTCACTTCGTAATGAAAAGCTAATATCAAATCTTCCCCACAAGCCACGGAAACGAGAGGATGGCCACCAGGAGCCTCTAAAGAAAACCCTGTAAGCCTTATTTCTCCAGTGCCTGACCGATGTGTCTCTGTCAATTTTATTTTTCTTGTTTGCTCTTCTAATTCTTTGAGATAAAATTTCATTGACAATCTAGTATTGCCATCACATTTAACTTTTCCTGACTTTAATACAATTACTCGAAAGCATAATTTTTCAATAGCGGACATTTGGTGACTAACAAATAGTACTGTTCTTCCTTCTTTTCCAACCTCCTCCATTTTGCCTAAGCATTTTTTTTGAAACGCTGTATCTCCTACCGCCAGCACTTCATCTACAATCAAAATCTCTGGTTCCAAATGCGCCGCCACTGCAAACGCTAACCGCACATACATTCCTGATGAGTACCGCTTCACTGGGGTATCTAAAAACTTTTCAATTCCAGCAAAATCAACGATTTCATCAAATTTACGTTTAATCTCCGCCTTACTCATCCCCAGAATTGCACCATTGAGAAAAATATTCTCCCGTCCTGTCAACTCCGGGTGAAAACCTGTTCCCACTTCCAATAAACTTGCTACTCGCCCTTTTATCCGAATCTTCCCGGTTGTTGGTTCTGTAATTCGGCTTAAAATCTTTAACAGTGTTGATTTTCCCGCACCATTACGTCCAATAATCCCAATCCTATCACCCTGCTTGACCTCAAATGACACATCTTTCAGCGCCCAAAACTCCTCATACGCCGGGTTAGCACTCTGTTTTCCCAAAGGTTTCAGCAACCGTTGTCCCAGAGACTTCGCCCCATTCGCCATCACATCCCGCAGCGCTGTGTAACGTTCCTGCTGCTGATGACCAATGATATATTTCTTACCGAGATTCTCGACCTGAATCACCGTGTCAGACATTATCCATTACCTAGTTAATTTATCCACTGAAAAGACCTAGATGACATCCGCAAACGTCCGTTCTACCTTACGAAAATACAAAATACCACTCGCTAATACTCCAAACACTAATCCCAATGAAAGGAGAAATCCTGGCACATAAATTCTGGCGTCTCCACCTAAAATTGCCCAACGAAATCCATCGATTACCCCGACCATTGGGTTGAGTGAATAAACTAATCGCCACTCTTGAGGCACAATTGTACTACTAAATCCCACCGGCGAAATATACAAACCAAACTGGACGATAAACGGGACAATATAGCGAAAATCCCGATACTTCACATTCAGCGCCGCTAACCATAACCCTGCCCCCATTGATGCCGCAAACGCCATTATAATAAAAAATGGTAGTGTCAAAATTCGCCAACTGGGTAAGAAATCATACCACGCCATTAAGCCTAGCAAAATTATCCCTGATATCATAAAGTCTACAAAGCTGACAATTACGGCACTGGCTGGCACAATCAAGCGGGGAAAGTAGACCTTGGCGATTAGATTAGCATTACTAATCAAACTATTGCTGCACCCGGAAAGGGCATTGGAAAAAAACTGCCAGGGTAACATCGCCGCAAATACTAAGATGGGATAGGGAACTCCTTCGGAGGGTAACTTTGCCAGTTTACCAAATACTATCGTAAATACCACCATTGTTAAAAAGGGTCGAATTAATGCCCAGGCTATGCCAATGATGGTTTGCTTGTATCGTACCAGTATATCTCGCCATGCCAGAAAGTAAAACAGTTCCCGGTAACGCCACAAGTCTTTCCAATATTGTTGTTCGGTGCGACCTGCCTCAATTATCAGTTCTTGCGTCATTGGTCATTTGTTATTTGTCCTTGGGTAGCTTGGCTTCAATCCTCTGATTTTAAACTGAGAAGAATACCACTCGCGATCGCGTGCCTCCCTGCCTCTGAACCATCCCTTCATACAGCCCCCGTTACAGCCCATCAGGATATCGACTTTAAACTAATTTACCTCATAAATCCCGTTTGTAGTTTTTTGGGCACACGTCGGTCATTGGTGTCAACTTAAGCTCAACCCCTCTCCCCCAGCCCCTCTCCGACCCCCCTCGTTCCCCCCTACAAGAGGGGGGATGACAGAGGATGCTTCGCTTTTTTTGCAAGGGAGAGGGGAGTAATAATATCATGTCCGGTCAAACACCCCTAATAAAAACGCCTGAAACCCCTGTTATTGCAGCATTGCAATTATGGGCAATCTTAGGGACATGATATAAGAGCATCCGATCCCCCTTCTCCCCACGGTGGGAGAAGGGGTTAGGGGATGAGGGGGAAATTTTGAGCAGTAAATAGACATAGCTGAAAACCTTACCAGCATTGGTTTTCGACCTTAAGTTGACACGGATGCACGTCGGTGCGCCCCTACAATCCCGGAATGTACAAACATCCTCAGTCCAGCTTCAACGCATTGACTGGCACTTCTTCCCAGGAACTGACAGTTCTCAGACGCGCTACCCAACCTGCTGATTTTTGCTCCTCTGTCAAGTTCTGCTGGAACGATTCATGGCAGTCTTTAGCTTGAGCCTCGTCACAACACGCGATACAGGAATAAATCAAACCTCCCGGATCGACCTGTTCATTCACCCAAATCATGATGTTCTCCTCATTCCCTGAAACAGTTAATCACAATCTTAAGTAGATCTACTTATTTTTGTAAAAGACTGGGATCACTGACGGCAAGAGGAAAAACACAGTTTTTGATATTTCATTAGCCTTGGCGACATAAGTTGTAAACCAATTTAAAGATTATATAAGGTTTGTGTCGCTAATTGGGGGAGCGCATCACCTGTGACTCGGCAAATGCGCCAGTCTGGTAACACTGTAGCACCGAGGCGCTGATAAAACGCGATCGCAGGTTCATTCCAGTCCAAGACTGACCACTCTAAGCGCCCACAATCCCGTTCTACCGCTAGTTGGGCAATATAGGTTAGTAACGCCTTCCCGATACCCTGACGTCGGAATTCCGGGCGCACGAATAAATCTTCGATGTAAATGCCCGGTTTGGTTAAAAAGGTGGAATAGTTAGAGAAAAACAGGGTAAAGCCTACCGTCTGCCCCTCATACTCTGCCAGAATTGCCTCAACATAAGGTTTAGCGCCAAACAAGTGGTCTTGGAGAGCGTCCATCGTCCCTGTGACTAGGTGAGACAGCTTCTCATACTCAGCCAGTGCTTGAATGAGTTCAAACAGCACTGGCACATCTGTTGGGGTAGCTGGTCGTATCTTTAGCTTATTCATGGTTGGTAGTTGGCACGAAGCGTGCCATCAGCGCTAAAGCGCTTACTACAAAACCAATCCTAAGTTAACCACCCTTGTAGGCGACGAGCAACTTGAGGACGGCGCAGCTTCCGCATGGCTTTACTCTGAATCTGACGTACCCGTTCGCGGGAAAGGTTGAACATGCTGCCCACTTCCTCTAAGGTGTAGGATTCAGGCGTCGCCAACCCATAGCGTAGAGAAATGACATCCTTTTCCCGTTCGGTGAGAACATCACTCAAGACATCGGAAATCTCTTGACGCATCATGGATTCGCTCATTTGCTGTTCGGGCAAGTGCAAATCGTTGTCTTCCAGTAAATCTACGAGTTCTGTATCTTCGCCTTTACCCACCCGATGGTTGAGAGAGAGCGATCGCCGACGTAATTGTAACAACTGACGCAAGTTAGTGCGGCTAATGTCTAAGGCTTCTGCGAGTTCGGTTTCGTCGGGAGTCCGTTGCAGTTTCTGCTTGAGTTCCCGTTGCACTTTTTTCAGCTTATTCAGCTTTTCGACAATGTGAATCGGTAAGCGAATGGTACGGGCGTCGTTGGCAATGGTACGGGTAATCGCCTGACGAATCCACCAATACGCATAGGTGGAGAATTTGTAACCTTTGGCGGGATCGAACTTCTCCGCCGCCCGATTGAGTCCTAATGCGCCTTCTTGAATCAAATCCAGGAAAGGAACTCCTCGGTTAAGATAACGCTTGGCGATGGAAACGACTAAGCGTAAGTTGGAACGAATCATTTTACGCTTAGATATCTGTCCTCGGTAGAGGCGATTTTCAAATTGACGTTCGCTCAGATCTAAAGCTTGAGCCAGTTCAGCGTTCGTCGGTTTGCGTCCCAACTCTTGGTGCAAGCGTTCAGTCATCTCATCCATTTCTACCAAGAATTGAACCTGAGTGGCTAACTCAATCTCTTCTTCTGGCTTCAGCAAGGGATAACGCGCCATCTCCTTAAAGAAGGCTCCTACTGTATCATCAGAGCTAGTTTTATGGTAGCCAGATTGCCGGCTTTTTCCGGCACGAGTCTCTGTTTCGGAAAATTCGACTTCGACCTGATTTTGGTCATTATCTGAGATTTGCTCACTCTGAGGGTGAGAAAAATCCGTATCTTCTGTAAACTGACGAGTAGCAGTTGGGTTCAATTGTGCGATAGTCATAGTTAGGTTTGAAGTAGGAGTGTTATGAAAGCTTGTGATTTGGTTTTTAGGCAATCGGTTCAGTTAGACAGATTGAACTAGACAGATTGGGCAGATGGACTGAATATAAATGGGTACTGTCAATGAAAATTTTTCAACACTGGCTGTAGCTAAGGGCTGTACAGCTCAACACAACATAAGAGATGATTTGAGTGAGAGTCGCTATTCAAGGCTCACCCCCATCTCGATACCTTCTCTATGTTTAGGATTAGAAAATACTGATTCTAAGGCTACCAGAAGCAATTTGGCTAGTTGTTGCCCTGATTACAAAATATTGAACAGCATAGATAGATGTATGGATTATAGCGGCAAACTCAATGGGCTATATACAGAATCTCATACAGGTGGCTGTTTTACTCTCTACCGATCGGGTGAAAATAAGCAGAGAGAGCTGGGGGAGCTGGGGGAGCTGGGGCAGCTGGGGGAGATTGAATTGATCATATTGTTATATTTTGATATTTTGCCCTAATGTCACTAACCCGCCCGGTCTAAATTATGTCTTCCCTATGACCAATCAAATTCAAATTAGGAGATAATGTTCGTGACCAAACCAACTCTCGTCGAGAATCCCGGAATTCCTGCTGAATCAGCAGAGGGTGTATCGACTGCATACAATCCCAAGGATTTCGATACTAACGTGATGGGAACTTATAATCGTTTCCCCATCGCCCTAGAACGGGGTACGGGTTGTCGAGTTTGGGATACAGCCGGACGTGATTATCTCGATTTTGTGGCTGGGATCGCTACCTGTACCTTGGGTCACGCTCATCCGGCTCTGATCGAAACGGTGACGCAGCAAATCAAAACGCTGCACCATGTTTCTAATCTTTACTATATTCCCCCTCAAGGAGAATTAGCTCAGTGGATGGTTGAGCATTCCTGTGCCGATCGCGTTTTTTTCTGTAACTCGGGTGCGGAGGCGAATGAAGGGGCGATTAAATTGGCTCGGAAATACGCCCACACGGTTCTAGAGATTGAGAAACCTGTAATTTTGACGGCGAACGCCAGTTTCCATGGACGCACGCTAGCGACGATTACAGCAACGGGTCAGCCCAAGTATCAAAAGAATTTTGACCCCTTGGTGCCGGGATTCTATTATGTGCCGTATAACGATATCGGTGCCATGGAAGATGCGATCGGAGAATTGGATGAAGGGGATCAACGAGTAGCAGCGGTGATGTTGGAACCCCTGCAAGGAGAAGGGGGTGTGCGTCCAGGCGAGTTGGAGTACTTCCTGCGCTTACGGAAAATTTGTGACGAAACGGGTATCTTGCTGATTTTAGATGAAGTACAAGTCGGTATGGGTCGCACGGGTAAATACTGGGGATATGAAAATCTAGGGATTGAGCCAGATATTTTTACCAGCGCTAAGGGATTAGCAGGCGGTGTTCCGATTGGGGCGATGTTGTGTAAGCAATTCTGTAATGTGTTTCAACCTGGGGATCACGCCAGTACCTTTGGCGGAAATCCTTTGGCTTGTGCGACGGCTTTAACCGTGGCTCAAACGTTGGAACGGGACGATATTCTGCACAATGTTCAGCAACGGGGTGAACAGTTGCGGACTCGTTTAAGAGCGATCGCGATGAACTATCCTCAGCTAATTACTGAGGTGCGCGGTTGGGGACTGATTAATGGGATGGAGTTGAACGCGGATGTGGAACTGACGGCTGTGGATGTGGTGAAAGCGGCGATGGAAAAAGGATTGCTGTTAGTACCCGCAGGTGCCAAAGTGGTGCGATTTGTCCCGCCTTTGATTGTCTCGGCTGAAGAAGTGGATGCAGCCGCAACAATCGTTGAACAATCTATAGCCAAGCTAGCTGCTTCCGTCAATAAATAAGGAGATTCGTCATTTGTCATACTCGCGCAAGCGAGAAGCAAGCTACGTCATTTGTCATTTGTAATTTGTGATAATTGAACGGTTAAGTCGGGGCGGGTTTCGTTATATCAAGGTGAAAACGAAACGTTAGTGGTAAAACCCGCCCCTACACACTCTTCCTTATCTCCCTCATCTCCCCCAGCTTCCCCCGCTAGCCAATGAAAAAAATCTGGTCATCGATAAAACCCTACATTCGCTGGGTGATTCTGGGCGGAACGCTGTTTTTTATCGCTAAAGCTTTTAAAGATCATTGGCGAGACGTTGCTGGAATTCGCATTGATCCCCAGGGCTGGACGATGCTGGCGATCGCACTATTGGTTACACTTCTGGCACATATTTGGTCGGGTTGGGTTTGGACGTGGATTTTACAGGCGTTTAAGCAACCTATTGAACCGCGTTGGGCGCTACAGGTTTATCTGAAAACGAATGTTGCTAAATATTTACCCGGTAATGTGTGGCATTTCTATGGTCGAATTGCAGCGGTGAGGGGGGTTGGAGGTTCTGTGGGTGCTGCTAGTATCAGTGTATTACTGGAACCTCTGTTAATGGCAGCTGCGGCGTTAGCGATCGCGTTATTTAGTGGTGGATTGGGTTGGATCAACACGGCATCCGATAGCCGGATGTGGGGGTTACAAATTTTGGGCTTAGTTGTGGTGTTGTTGGGCGTTCATCCCCGAGTTCTCAATCCTATTGTTCAACGCTTAAGCCGTTCCAAGAAGGTCACAGATACGGAAGAATTCACCATTGAACACTATCCCTTATTGCCATTGTTGGGTGAAATGGGTTTTTTGGGATTTCGGGGAACCGGATTTTTATTTACCTTACTGGCGGTAGGATCAATTACTCCTACTCAGATCCCGTCGTTACTGAGTGCGTTTAGTTTCGCCTGGTTACTGGGATTAGTTGTACCTGGCGCACCGGGAGGGTTAGGGGTATTTGAAGCGACTGCGATCGCGCTTTTAGATCAGCAGTTGCCTGCGGCTTTCATCCTTACAGGGGTTGCCTTATTTCGCCTTGTTAGTATTCTGGCAGAAATCAGCGCGGCTGGACTAGCTATTATCAGCGAACGTTTGTGGACTTCCTAGAATAGCAATCAATTGTAGGGGCGGGTTTTACCAATAACCTTTGGCTTTCAACCGATAACTTGACTAAACCCGCCCTCCTAGTAGAGACGTTGCATGCAACGTCTCTACAATGGTGACGAAAGTCCTAATCGATGTGTCTACTGCTATATTTCCATGCCCGCCCTCCTAGCGTCTGGGTTTAGCGACAGCCGTTAGTGGCGGGTAAGGAGTCATCATTCATAATTCCTGCCAACCACCTCCCGCACTCGATAGATTGGTCGCCCTTGGGACTCGTGATAGGTTCGCATTAACACTTCTGCTAACAGACCAAAGCTAAATAACTGGACGCCTGCTAATAACAGAACAACAGCTAAAATCAGCAAAGGTCGGTCACCAATCTGCTGTCCAAAACCGAGTTTAAGTAGGGTTAAATACAGTCCTAATAACAATCCGACACCGAAGGAAAGCAAGCCAAATAGTCCAAAGACATGCATGGGGCGAGTGAGAAATTTTTTCATAAAAAATACAGTCAATAAATCCATCACCACACGAAAGGTTCGCCCCAATCCATACTTACTTGTACCATAACGACGGGCATGATGTCGCACGGGAATTTCACTAATTCTGGCTCCCTCAATGTAAGCTAATGCTGGCAGAAATCGATGTAACTCGCCATAGAGATTCATATCCGCCACCAGTTCAGAACGGTAGGCTTTAAGGGAACACCCATAGTCATGTAATTTGACGCCAGTCACTTTCCCAATTAACCAATTGGCAATTTTAGAGGGGAGGAGTCGAGTTAAAGCCGCATCTTGTCGTTCTTTGCGCCAACCACTGACTAAATCATACCCTTCTTCTATTTTGGCGAGTAAGGCGGGAATATCAGCCGGATCATTTTGTAAATCACCATCTATCATCACAATAACGCGACCTTGAGCATGTTTAAATCCGGCTGACATGGCGGCGGTTTGACCGTAATTTCGGCGGAGAATCACCGCTTTTAAGTCTGAGCGGCTGCGTGCTAATTCGAGGAGGAGTTCGGTGGAACCATCCTGAGAACCATCATCGACACAGACGATTTCGTAGGCAAACTGATTGGCACTTAAACTGGTTGCTACAGAGTCAACCAGGTGGGGTATACTAGCGACTTCATTGTAAATAGGGACAACGACCGATAACGCTAGTGAATTTGATGGGGTGATCGGTTCTTGATAGTCCTTAAAGGATAATGAATCTGTCATATTTTAATTCCTTATTGTCTTGACTCCATCGATTTATACAAGTTTGCACTTATCTTAGAGATAAAGGGCAAAGAAAGTACCGGGTACAACAGCCATAAGGGAGGCAAATAGCGCAGGCTTTCGCGGAACGCTAAAAAGCCTTTGCGTTTTGAGCCGCTAGGGAGGACAAGATAAAGCGGTTTTTTATAGTCATCCGGGACAATTTCCGCCATGTTATCACTCTGGGTTGATTGTTGGGTCTGCAAATCCCTGAATGTTAGCCGATTAAACCAATTAAAGTAGGATAAAACGGTAATGATAGTGAGACAATGATTATCTGATTTGTTATAAATAATTTCAGGGTTGTGAGTTAAACCATCAAGGCGACGACGTTCAGACATATTTCCGACTAATTCTGCCCAAGGAATAAAGACTGAATAGCAGGGAATATACTTTAGAAATGGAGCATTTTGAGCAATATATATTCCTGTATGGAAGCAAATCCCTAGAGGAATATAAAACCAGATTAAACGGGGAAAAACTAGCACAAAGAAAAATGTTGCCTCAAACAGGATTGCCACCCAAGACGATAGCATAGCTAATGTATGTTGTCTGGCTAACCAAATCCCTAAGGGTCTATCCCAAACCAGCCCATCCTGCCACAAATAATATTGTAATGTATAGCCATTCATCCAATCGAGTCCTCCTTTAAGCAGCTTACTCATAGCTGAGTCTAGGTAGATAATTGCAAACATCCACTGGATGAGCAATAAGGGCCATCTAGCCAAGTGACTTTTTTCTTGCTGAATATCAAAAGTATCTACGCTTTTTCTCTGGCAATTTTGTCGAATACGACGCCGCAGATCGTCTAGGGATAAAACTTGACCAGCAGGACTCAAAGCCAAGATGACAAGCGATATCATGACTAAGGCTTGAGAATGACTATACAAGGCACCGAAGGAGTATATATAAGCTTGAATCAATATATTCCCAATCGCAAAGATAATTAGATTCAGATTTGTTGACAGTCCAATTAAGCCGAATGTTCCTGTTATTATAGTTAACGCTAAAATTACTAATAGCAACACAACCGGAGGAGGATGATTTAGCCCAAATGGTAAGAGTATAATCTTTAAAATGGGTAGCGGATTGTAAAGAAAATCCGGTAATTGAGAATTATTCACTAACTGACTCACTATAGTACCATCTCGACCTGGAACTAATAAATAGAAGAGTTGAGAGCCAACAATAATAATTCGACTAATGGCTAGATTAAACAAGGGGGTGAGTTTGAACCAATAGGTTGTCCACCATTCCCAAGGTACAGTTAGTTTATTAAACATCGGTATCATTTTTTTCTCAATTCGGCAATTGGGTACTGTTTAACCAGTTGGGCTTCCGCTTCAATTACCTCGTCTTTAAGTAAGACGAGGGGATAATTATACAATCGTAAATTGATTATTTTAGTGTGGTGACGACTTTCGTATAATTGGACAAAATTCATAATCATTTCTTTTTTTTCTAACCGTAGTGATTCTTTGAGTCCATACATAAAAACCCAGTAATTTATGCCTAAATCTTCTGGCTGAATCCGGACTTCAGTCGAATCATCTAGAGTGGCGTAAATTGAATATTGCTTGATTGTATCTCCTTCATATTTGGCATAGTTGTACATCGGATAACTGACGAAGGGCCAGAGGCTAGGATCTGGAGGGGGTTTGAGCAGTTTATAAGGATATTGCAGTCGTCTAAACTTGGGCCAAAACCCTCTCAGATGTTTAGCGGTATAGAACTGTAGTCCGATGAAAAATAGGATAACGATAGATAGAAGGTGGACAGTGAATTTATATGAATGTGTATGACTTAGTTTTGACATGGTAAACCAATTTTTATAATCGTTTGATTTAAATGCTACTTGACGAGTTTCCACAGTCGTGGGTTTTCTCGACGACGGGGATCAACAAAAACAGGCTCAAGTGTATAATTTTGATTTTGCTCTAACCAAGATTTTAATTCATCATGAGGTCGGTAAACAAACACATCTTGAAACTGTGCTGGAATTTCCGGCAGAACATTTGGTTGAACGACAAACAAAATTCCTACATTTGGCTCAAACTGACGAGTAAGGGGTAAAACTCTCCCCACAGCCCCCCCTTTACCCCAAAGCACATTTGATGGAACGGAATACAATATGAGGGGTTGTTCAGCTTGGTTAACGATAGTCGCAATAGGGTAAACATGATAATTACCGCCTTTACTCCACCATCCATGGGCTTGAGTAATAATTAGGTTAGATAAAATGCCGAGGGAAATCAAAACAACAAAAATTGCCTGCCATATTTTCTGTTGCCTAACTGACTGGAAATTGGTGGACATTTTGCTTGCCAAAAGGTAAGCAACAGACAACTGAAAGCCTAATAAACAAGGGATAACATAACGAGTCACCGTTGACCGTTGACCGCCTTTAATAAGGTCGGGGATGATTAAGGCTGCAGCCATAACTCCAATCAAGCTGAGAATAAAAAACCATACCTGTGCTGGAGTGTTTTTGCAAATAAAATAAATCGAATATCCCCCTAAAACAATCAGCGGCAAAATTAACCAATAGATGAGGGATTCATTATCACTCAATAAATAGCTGCAATCTGGACTGTTTAAAGGTAAACACCATCCTCTATCTAAGTCCACAAAAACACGGCTAACACTTAATCCCCAGGATTTAACTAAAGTTAATAGAGGCAATTTTTGGAAAACCCAACCCATTTGCTCTTCTAAGGGAGGTGGCGCCGTTATCGTATTGATTATCCAGGGAGAGAAGGCAATAACCCCAGCTAAAGAGGCTAAACTATAAGCAATAACTGTTTTATTAAAGCGAAATCTCTGAGTGACAGCGACATAAAGTCCATGAGACGCTGCGACAACAGTAAAAAACCAATGAGTATAAAATCCTAATGTTAGAGTAATGGCGTAGATACTCCAACTTGTCTTTTTATTCAGGCGCATGGCTCTTAATAAAGCAGCACTGGATATTAAAATAGCCACTGTCAATAAACTATAAGGACGAACTTCCTGAGCATACAAAATATGGAAGGGTGAAACTGCCATCATCGCTACCGCTACCCAGGCAACAAAGGGTGATTCAAACAGTTCTCGACAGAGCCAATAAATGCCAGGTAAAGCAAATAAGCTAATCAGAACTGAAAAGCTTCTTAGTGCTGCCACTGAACTGCCAAACCCAAGTGCCCAAACTCTGAGTGCGAGATAGTAAAGTGGAGCATGCTCAGTGTTTCCCGCTAAAACCCGAATCGTATCTCCCCAAGTTTTGGTCGGACTCGGACGCTGATACTTGAGCAAATCATCAGAATTAACGACTTCACCGGAAAAGATATCTTGAATAAATTCAGGTTCTGTATAGCCGAAAATTCGCAAAGATGAGTGGGTTTCATCAAGCCAGTAAACTTTCTGGTCAAGATGAACAAAGCGAAAAAACAGTCCTAAAACCAGTATCGTGATAATTAATACGTTAAACCATTTTTTCTTCAATTTAAATGTATTATTAATGTAATTTTTCATAAAAATAGAGCGCGAATGGCTTCTAAGTTTAGAGCATGAGATGGTGTAATAAAAACTTTGAGATCTATTCCTCTCTCTTTACAGATTTTACCTACTCTTCTCCCGAACAAGATTGCTGCCACTGATTTTTCTTCTCTAAATCCTGAGTTTCTCCGGGTGGGACAGTCCGTTCCTCGACAAAGTAAATGTCTAAACTTTCTAGCTGTTGGTTTCCCTGATGCTGTTGATTCCAAGTGCGACATAAATATTCAGCATAATAGGGATAAAGCTTATTCCCGATCGCGCGATTGAGATTGATGAAGTAGGTACGCCACTGCATATTGGGATACAGGGCATTGCGCTGCTTAATCGTTGGCTTATCCCAATTTACAGATCTCCCATTCCGCAAAAGGTCAACCTCGCTACCATCCTTGAGTTTACCGACAATAACGTGCCAGCCATCATCTCTGGGCGGCGCTGGGGCGAAAATACTCCAGGATTGATCGAGTCGCAAGAGGCGACTAATCCAGTCTAGGGAATTCAGCGTCCTTGACTTCATCACCCGGTCAATTTTGGCACGAACATTGGGATCGAGTGTCTGCTTTAGGGATCGCGCATCAGCTAAACTGCGGAAATTCCAAACGGTAACGTAAGCCAATAACAACAAGGTGACGATGTTTAATAGTCCCGAAGAACGGACTTCCACCGGACGAAATTTTAAGGGGGCGGTGAATTGACCCGCAACTTGACGATTTGAGGCAATTGTCTCATAGAACTTTGTTCCCACCGCCATCAAAGGACGCCAACGGAGAATATAAGCGAGAGGTTTAAAGACCGGAGAAAGACTCACCACATACGCCATCGCTTCCCACTTGAAATGCCTGTTATCCTGCCAGTCTACAACCACCCAGGAGTTTTTTTCCTGCATGTCGGCATAAATTGAGGGGTCATCCTGCGCCGTCTGTAAGGGGGTTTTGGGCAAGATTAAAAAGGTTCGCAGCAGATAAACAACCTTTTTACAGAACCCACAGTCGGCATCATAATAAATCCTCAATCCTGCCCGTTCGGGGGTATACACTCGCTTATAAAGGGCATCCCATACCTCAGTTGGGATAAACACCAACCAGACAAATATCCCTAATGCGGGAAACAAACCGATATGCAGCGTCAAGCCAAACCCGACATGTAACAAGACAAATGTGATAATCGTGGCGCAGCGGAAAAACGTGGTGCGCCAGGGGATAAATAGAAATAGGGGTCCAATCCACTCCAATATTAATGTGGCAACCGTGGAAAAAACTAACAGGGGCGGGAAGTTCAGCAAGAATTGACCCAGTGGTGCAGCGTACTGGTCAAAACTTAAGGCATAATAGACGGCTGTGAGTTTGGGAAACCAGATATCGCTGGTTGTTTTAAACGCAGCGGAAAAGGCATAAACGTAATAAATTTGTAAGGTTAGCGCGAATGTAGCCCCGGTGAGAATCCGCTTGGGTAACGGCTTACTGGATGAATTCAAAGCGCTATCTACCGAGTAACACGCCCCTAGGGGTAAGAACATCATCCAGAACAATAGCGCCCGCATCATGTCATCGGCGGCAAATAATACGGTAGGATTCCGATTTTGTAGGGAAATCAACAACACCCAAGACGCGATCGCCGCCAACCTTGTCCGGTATCCTACCAGTAGGGCGACGGCAATTAACCCCGCCAGCAAGAAGACAACGCCTTGGATAAAGGGTTGTCCCCCCAGTAGATGTACGGACCAATACCACGGATGCAGAATCTCCTCGATTAACGCTGTGCGCGGTAATACCCCAGCATCGCTGTAAAGCGTGGTAATATCCTGGGCACGGATGAGCAAATCGGCAATCAGGATAATCGCGACACCGATACGAAACACAGCTAGCGATCGCAAATCAAACCCAAACAAGGGTTCAAGTTTACTCAACCACTTACCTTTCGGTTTCTGCACACTGGACGCCATAAACGGTAGACCTCACGGGATTTTAGGATTTGCCTCAAAAAACGATAATTTCGATACTAAGTCAGTAAAATTCCCCTTAAGTATGAAATATGACGAATGACAAATAACAAATGACAATTAACGAACCGTTTTTCGTCGCCGTTTCCAGAATAGCTGTGCCAATTGTCGCCTTAAATTAACCAACCATTGACCGACCCAATGCTGCAACACCCGCCAGCGATGGCGCAGGGTGGGCAATCGCTGAAGATAGACGAATTGTCTAATCATACCAGCCAAACGACCGCTGATCTTCATCGCAAAACTGGACACTACCGCCTCCCCTTTTCCTAAGGTCAACATTTCGCCTAAATGTAAATAGCGGAACGGCTTTAACCGTTTACGCCTAACCGCCCGATACAGGTTTTTGGCGGCACAATCCGCTTGTTGGTAAGCCACTTGTGCGGTTTTTGGGAGTTGACCTGGATAATCTTGAATGTCTGCCATATCCCCTAGGGCTAAGACTTCTGGATAATCCGCAACCTGCAAAGTAGGGTGGGTGAGTATCTTACCTTGAGGATTCTGCTGACAAGGGAGATGGCGTACCCATTCAATGGAACGAGTCCCCACTGTCCATAACACCAGATCAACAGGCATAAGGGTTTTTCCGTTCTGATTAATCAGGGTAATTTGATCCGATTCAATCGCCTCTACGCTAGTTACAAAATCCATTTGTACTCGACGTGCAGTTAAGGCGCGATAGGCGGATTTTTGACTGTAGGGGGTAAAGGTTTTCAGCAATTGCTGACCCCGTTCAATCAGTCTTATCTGTCCCCGTTCCTGCAAGCGATCGCTCAGTTTACAAGCTAACTCTACACCACTCGGTCCTGCACCGATTACCGCGACGCGAATTTGGGGCAAATTCGACTGTTCCAACTGGTTAAGCTGTTGGTTGAGGCGTTCTGCATCAGTAACGGTGCGAAAGGGATAAGCGTAAGTCGCCGCACCCGGTACGCCATCTAAGCGCATCTCGGCACCAACGGCTAATACTAAATAGTTATAATTTAGGATTTTGAGATTTTGCCCTAATTCTGATAGGGTGTCTAATTGCAGCTTAACTTGGCGTTTTTCTAGATCGACCGCCTGAATATTTCCTTGACAAAAATCAATCGTTGTGTTTTCAATTAAGGTTCGATAACGGGGGGCAATTTCCCAGGCTTGTAGTTCCTGGGTTACCCGTTCATAAAGTAAGGGTGTAAACACTAGATGATCTTTGCGATCGATTAAGGTAATTTTATACTTAGGTGATTTAAACAGGCGAAACCGTTGCAGGTACAAGGCGGTATAAAGTCCACCAAACCCTCCGCCTAGAATACAGATGTGAATCGAGGGTTCATGGTTCATTACTAAAGTTGAGTTCAGGAACTTTTCTGAGTTGCTTCACCAACTCACGAGAACGAATTGTCCGAGATTCCGGGGTCAGGTGGTAATGGGTATCAGCAAATAAATCGGAGTCAGTTTTCATATTTAAAGACTCTGGGTCATAAATTAATGGGGCAATTTTGGCTAACTCCTCTGCCGTTTTTTCCACATTAGCAATTGATTTCTCATCGGTGCGAGCATAAACCCAGGGTAATGATAGAACTAATGTCCCACCTTTGGCTTCGACTTCCTGACGAAATTGCTCAATCCGTTTAAGTGCATGTTTGGTGATGGGTTGATTAATCGGTAATTCCCACCAGTCTGCTGTGCGTCGTTTATCATCTTCCGGGGCGGGATCTCCATACGCATTCACTCCATCCGAGTAGTAACCCGTCATCTGTCCTTTTTGGATCACATCTATCGTGGACTTGGTGACGCCTCTGAGTGTGGGGGTACCCAGGAGTAGGGTATCTTGAGCCAATTGTTTCGGGGGAATTCCACCTAACCCCGGACGTCCAATGGCGACACCAAATTGAGCCGAGCGATCGCCTAATCCATCCTCTGACCATAAAATGAGATATTCGGGAATCAGTAGCACAATATCTCCGGGACGAACTTGATCAATAATACTGGGAAGAATCACATTCAAACCCACGGGTCCATCGATTCCCAAGTTCAACACCGGAATTCCCAATTTCTCTGACATCAACTCGGAATTAATCGTATAATGCGCCCCTGAACCGCCCGTAATCAGCAACCGTCGCGGCGCTTCCACCTTCTCCTCAGCTAACGCGATTTTGTCTTCGTACATCATCCGGAGCCAGCTTAACTCTCCGCCATAGCGGGCGTTGTAAATATAACCGATTGTCCACGCGATAGCAGCAACTGCAATCCAACTGGTTAGTTTTAATGGTTTCCACATCAGAATTCAAAGTAAATAAACTCAGACGGCTGATTCGCCGCGAATAGGATAGTTAATCCTAATAAAACTCGCGATACCCAAGGTAATAGTAACAATTCATATTCAAACTTCCGTTTTTGCCAAACGGCGAGATGTTCCATAAATAACACAGCATTTGCCAACAACAGCGTGACAATTAAAACAGCGCCTTCGTTGAGACTGTAGGAACTCAAGAATTCACCTAAATTCGATAACGAATACGCCCATGGGGTAACAATCGTGCGTAACTTTGAGAGCAATCGCAGAATATCCGTGTCCATAAAGAACAAACACCCCAGCGTCACTGAACCAAAGGTTAGCGCCCAGGAAATAAACTGAAACCGGGAGACTTGTTTGCCTTTCCCCATCAACCGTTGAAACGGTCTACCTGTGTAGCGCAATAGCAACAGTAACGAGCCGTGATACGCGCCCCAAATAATGAAATTCCACGCTGCACCATGCCAGAATCCGGATAGGGTAAAGGTGATGAATAAAAAGAAAGCGGCTAATTGTTTTTTAGACCCCATTAAGGGCAGAAACACATAGTCGCGAAACCAGTTATTTAGGGTAATGTGCCATCGCCGCCAAAACTCTTGGATACTGACGGAGGTATAGGGAGCCAGGAAGTTCACGGTTAGTTTTACTCCTAATATTCTCGCCACACCCAGCGCCATAAAACTATACCCGGCAAAATCAAAGTAGATTCGCAAGGTAAATAAGTAAGCAAAGAACCACACAATCCAGGGATTGGCGGTTTCTTGTAAGTTAATGTAGGGGGCGATATTATCGGCTAGCACCAACTTCATAAAGAAGCCCAAGGATAGCCAGCGTAATCCCAACTCAAAGTTTTCGGCTGTGAATTTAAACTGAAATGATTGAATTTGGGGTAATAAGTCAGCCCGTCGTTCAATCGGTCCAGCGACAATTTGCGGAAAGAAGGCAATAAAGTTAATGTAATCTAGAAAGGCGATGGGTTTTTTATATTTAGGTCTGAGGGAATCAACCACAAACGCCACCATCTGGAAGGTGTAGAAGGAGACACCAGGAGGAATTTGTTGAAAGATGGGCAAGGGAAAGCCTTGTTCCCAGTTGTTCTTGAATCCCGGTACGACAATGCCAACTACATCTTCGGCAAAAAAGGTCAAGTATTTGAGGTAAGCGAGGATCGCAATATCGGTGATAATTACAATCGCGGCAATTAGCTTAGCACCATTTCCACGACGCTTAAGCATTAGCCGCACCATGAAGTAGTTGAAAACAATTTCAACAATAAAGATGGCGAAACTGGAGCGACTGGCGTTTAAAAACAACATCAGCGACATTACCGCCAACCCGATGGTGTCCAACTCGTCTCGCCACAGCTTCAGAGATTTGCCAACATAGCGAATGGCAAAGAAAGGAATGGCGTAAAGTAGTAGAATCCACCAGAAGGAAAAGTCAGAAAAATTCAATTAACGGTTTCCTCCTTTTTTGTCCTTTGTCATTCGTCATACTCGCTATCGCGAGAAGCAAGCTACGTCATTTGTTAGGGAACAGGGAACACCTCGACTTACTTCGGCTTCGCTCAGTAACACGCTCGGTGTGTCTTATGCAATAGGTAAGGTAGAGTTTTGAGTTAACTTCCCCAGCTCCCCCAGCTCCCTCTGCTCCCCCAGCTCCCAGACGTAGCATGCTACGTCTCTACCCTCCCAATCCTTTCCAAAATCCACCCCAGCCTTTGCCGGATTTTTCCGATGCTTCGGGTTTCGTTTCTTTATTATCAGAGGGGGCGGCGGATTCGGCGTTGTCTAATGCGGCTGAAACATCGAATTCTTCAACTAAATATTGAGCCGATTTCTCAATTGTCGGGTAATCCCAGAACAATGTCGAAGGTAATTCTACCTCTAACCAATCTTCAAGTTCACCGACAATGGTTACCGCATCAATGGAATCCAGCCCATAGCGGGTTAGGGGTTCGGTAACATCAATGTTTTTGGCGTCTAGGGACAGTTGTTCTACCAGTTGATTCACCATCCAGTTTTGAATAGCTTGGACAGAATCAACAGACTGATTGTTCGTTTCTACGTCACTTTGAACCATAACGTCATTAGGCTTGGAGTTGGAGTTCTGCACTTGCATGGGGTTTTTCCTCTTGTGTTTCAGTTTGGGCGAGTTGAATCGGTACAATGGAAAACATTTTGTTTTCCTGATGCAGCTTTAGCAGGTGTTGTGCCACATTTTCACTGTACGCTTTCGGAACAAGATTGGGCAGCGATCGCCAAGGGCGTAAGCGGCGATAAAGTCCTAAGACTAACCATTCTCCCTTGCTAAAGAAGTCATCCAAGATTGTCCGGTTGTAAATCCAGGTGTGAACTGACGCGGCGGCGGCGTGTAAGTCGCAGTATTTTTTCGCCAGTTCAAAGAGTTCGGGATCTTGATCATGACCATGTTCAAATCCGGAGTTGGCAATGCGTTCATCGAAGGTGTCGAGTTCTTCTAAAACAATGGTAGTTAAGGTGATAATTTTTTCCAGCACGTCGGCGTCAACATCGGCTTCCGTCTTCAGCGCCTGAAGTTGTTCCCAGGCAATTTCTAGCCCTTGGAGTACATCGTCAGCCCCGCGACCAAATAATCCCAGTTTCTCTGGCTCAAAGGGCGGCACAGATTTTTCGAGGGAAAAAATGGTATCTAGGCGGGATTGAATCCCCTCCATGGTCTTCTGCTTGCGTCTGGAGCGATATTTGGCAATTTGGCGAAACTGGAGAATTAGAGCATGGAGGTTAACCACACTACTGCCATCAAACATACTGATAATTGAATTATCCCGCAGCAGTTTCTGGAAAATGCCGTAGTCATGCTCATCGCGCATATAGAAGCGGGAACCGAGGACAACGTAAACACTGTTAATCACCTCTTCTAGTTTGATGGTGACGAAGTATTTCACCACCGCCGCCCAAACTGAGAATTGTTCGGGGATAATATGAAACCCTCTGGCTGCACCAATGGTTTCGCAATCACAAACCAACATGTCAATAAAGGCATCGACTAGGGTTTGCCGAGGTTGGGGGATATCAAAAACGGTTTTGTTATAAATAACCCGGTTAATGGCAAAATTCAGCGTGGTTCTCATCGCCGTGTCAGCCGCACCATGAGAAAAAGCGGCGCATAACATCCGGGTGATTTGGAATCCCTTGAGCGCCAGTTCTAACCCCGATCCCTCGTCCTGTAACCGCATTGCTTCGGGAATAAAGCAATCCTTAAACCCAATCCCGCTCATATCCGAAGCGCGAATCCCATGGGTGAGGATTTTGGGGAGGTTGTAATAGGTAGAGGGGTCAAGTTGCCGTTTGTCAACCATAAATAAGGAGAGACAACGAGCGCCCTCCTCTTCATCTGTTTTGGCTAAAACAAAGGTTACCCCGGAACGGGTGGCGCGGTTAATGGGCCACTTTTCGCCATTCAGGAGATAGCCGCCCTCAACTTTTTTCGCCGTTACATCACCGCCAATCAAGTCACTCCCATGCGCCCGTTCGGAATAAGCCAGACACATTGTCCCCTTTTCCTCACGGATAAACTGGGACAGTTTCTTTTTCTGGTCATCTGTCCCCGCCATCCAAGTCAGGAATGACCAGAACATCGTGGTGAATGCGATCGCGATCGTTTGGTCTCGCCGTGACATCACCCGGACAAAGGCGACGAATTCCTCAAAGGAGGAAAATTTGCCACCACAGTTTTCTGGCACATAGTAATCTTGCAGTTTCCAGTTATAAAGCCAATCCACTTCCGCTTCCGGAAAGTCTTCGCTCTCATCCAGGTCCATCACCCGTTTGAAGGACATCGTACTCTCTGGATGACCCGGATCTCCCAAATCCCGTTCTAGCGCTTCTGCTATTTGATACTGTTTCAGTTGATACATTTCTCTGTAGCCTCTCAACGAGTTTTGAGTGTTACGGAATGGCTTTATTCATCTTTATTCCCCATTCCCTGTTCCCTGTTCCCTGTTCCCTGTCTAACCCTAAGACTTCGGAACTTGTAATTGCTGCGCCAAAGCATCGACTTCTCCCTGGAGAGTGCGGAACTTACTCGTCAGTTTCGGATTTTCACTCCAATCCGCGATCACACCCAGTTCTCCATCTAGGAACTTGGTTCTCGCCGCACGGCGCTGAATCTTACCACTTGAGGTTTTCTCAATCGTTCCCGGTTGAACTAAGACAACCGCATACGCCGGGATTTCGTGTTCTTCAGCAATAGCTTGGCGAATATCGCCAATCACTTCCTCAAAGTTGACATCTTGAGTTCGACGTTCAACCTCCTGCAATGTAATCAATCGTTCCTCCCCCCCAGCCTCGATGGAAAAGGCTGCACCATAATCCGGACGCAAGGCGGAGTGAACCGCTTGTACCGTCCATTCAATATCTTGCGGATAATGATTCGTCCCTCGGATAATAATTAGGTCTTTAATCCGACCCGTAATAAACAGTTCACCATCCCTCAAAAATCCTAAATCCCCGGTTCGCAAGAATGGACCATCCCCGGTATCTGTCAGATAAGCCTGAAAGGTTTCCTTTGTCGCCTCTGGACGTTGCCAATACCCTTGGGCAACACTGGGGTCTTTCACCCAAATTTCCCCCACTTCATCAGGGTCACATTGGGTCAATGTATCAGGATTAGCGATAACCACTTGAGTCTCACAAACCAGACGCCCACAACTGGGTAACATCCTCACCCCCTCTTGGGGGCTGGATACGGGAACAATCCGATTTTTTTCTAAGGCGGACGCATCCAGGATACACAGAACTGGCGGGGTGAGTAATGGCTTACTCGATACCAGCAGCGTATCTTCCGCTAATCCATACGCTGGAGCGAAGGCATTCCAGCGAAACCCGCATTGTTCAAAGGTTTCAAAGAACGCCTGCATCACTTTCGGGTTAATCGGTTCCGCCGCGTTTCCCGCCGCTTGCCAACTGCTCAAATCCAGTTTTGCCAGTTGTTTTGGTTTTGCCCGCCGCACGCACAAGTCGTAAGCAAAGTTCGGCGCTTGGCTATGAGTTGCCCGGTAATGAGAAATCGCCCCTAACCAGCGCATCGGTTGCTTAATAAACGAGAAGGGCGACATCACATAACAGGGCGTACCGTTATAAAGGGGTTGCACCATGCCTTGAACTAACCCGTAATCGTGGAAATAAGGCATCCAAGTCACGGTGGCGCTATCGGCATCGTAACCACAGGCTTCATTCAGATAGCCGGAATGGAACATCAGGTTATGGTGAGATAGCATCACTCCCTTGGGTGTGGAGGTAGACCCTGATGTGTACTGAAGATACGCTAGATCATCCCGACTGGTTTTGGGATCTTGCCAGGATTCAGCTAGATTCAGATCCACCTGTTCCGTATCCAGCCATTGCATTTGGTCGAATTCGGGAAAATCCTCCCGTCCATTCTCCAGTAAAGACAGGATTCGACCTGTGGTTAAACAAATCGAGGCTTGAGCATCCTGGACAATCGATCGCAGTCTGGGTAACGTGCGCTTCATCCGTCCCCCATCCGGAGGCGGTACCGGAATCGCGATAATTCCCCCATACAAACAGCCACAAAACGCAGCAATCACCTCTAATCCTTGGGGATACAGGAGTAACGCCCGTTCCCCTTGGCTACTATGCTGTTGCAGCCAAGCGCCAATCGCCCGGGCTAAACAGTCAAGTTCCGTGTATGTGAGTTCGGGTCCGTCTGGCTTGCCATCAACGAGAAACTTATAGGCTAATTTATCTGACTGCTGACGCGCCCTCCAGCGCAGCAATTCTGTCAGTGTCGAAAATTCAGCTAGGGAAACTGTAGAACTAGCAGGGTTTTGAACCATCTTTGATATAACCTTATCTAAGCAGTTGGCTGGGGCTAAGTCTAAGACCTTGTCGCCGCGATCGCTCCATCCATTCGTAGTCGGTGTTTGATTCGCCACCTTAGCTCAGCTACCCCGATCCGCACGCACATTTAACTCATCTTAAAAATTGATAACAAAACGTGACATAATTATTCTTCTTCCAGTGCTTTAGATCATTATGGCTTAATATTTATGAATGATACTAATTCTCTATAAAGTTTTGGTAAAGTTTTTATCGTCATTCGTCATTCGTCATTTGTAAATTCTTCCCCATCTCCCTCATCTCCCTCATCTCCCCCTGCCCCCTTTCACCTTACCTCAACGAATGAATGCCAATCTCCTGCAAACCCCCCATAGCGGCTATCACTGGGATGGAAGTAGTTCTCGCTTCTTTGAAGGGTGGTACTATCGAGTCACCTTACCCGATTGGGGTCAGACCTTTGGCTTCATGTATTCCATTGAAGATCCCATTGGCGGTCAACCCCACAGTGGTGGCTCGGCTCAAGTTTTGGGTCTTGAGGATGGCTACCTCTGCCGGACGTTTCCAGATGTTGAGCAATTTTGGGCATCTCCCTCATCATTAGCCCTAGGACATTGGGGTAAAACGGACTTAGCTATTCCCGCCAAATATCTAGATCCCCTAACCTTTGACAATCACATCCAGCAAGGGTATCAAGCCACCGCCACCTGGAATCAAGGTAAAATTAGCGATCCCGCCACGGGGGATTACTGTAATTGGCGCTATCAAATTCAACCCATCTATGGTTGGGCGAGTAACAATGCGCCTCAGCAATCAACAGCAGGCTGGTTATCGTCATTCCAGATATTTGAACCCGGTTGGCAGATTTTGATGGCTCATGGCTGGGCGACGGGTTGGATTGAGTGGAAGGGTCAACGCTACGAGTTTACCAATGCTCCGGCTTACGGCGAAAAAAACTGGGGGCGTTCGTTTCCGCAAAAGTGGTTTTGGCTCAATTGCAACAGTTTTGATCATGAACCAGACTTAGCGCTCACGGCGGGGGGCGGTAGGCGGGGAGTGCTGTGGTGGATGGAATCCGCCGCGTTAATTGGTATCCATTATCAGGGTAAATTTTATGAATTTGTCCCCTGGAATTCAGAGGTGCGCTGGCAGATTCAACCGTGGGGAAGCTGGCAAATGCAAGCCCGTAATGCTGACTATGAGATCGAGTTGACAAGTACGACAAATTTACCCGGTACTCCCCTCCGCGCCCCAACAGAACAGGGTTTAATCTTTATTTGCCGCGATACCATGCAGGGTGAGCTTACCCTGGAACTGCGCGATCGACGTGGGGGAACTACGAAAACGATTCTCAACGCCCATAGCTCAGTTTGCGGATTGGAAGTGGGTGGAGAACCTTGGGATCAGGCTTGGACAGGTGAGGCGAAATTGCCCTGGATTTCTTAGTAGCAGGGGAGCATGTAGAGATGTGCCATGGCACGTCTGTGTGTAGGGGCGGGTTTAGGGACTAATATTGATTGTTATCCCTAGCTTATCTGCAAAACCCGCCCCGACCAAATGACTAGAGAGAAAGGATTGGGTATAATGGTTGAGTTGAAATGGGGCTGTGGCTCAGATGGATAGAGCAAGCGCCTCCTGAAAAATCGGGCACCGCCAGGGAAACCTGACGAGTGAATGTAGTCAAATTCAAGGAAGCCTAAGTCTGATCCCAGATACGGTAATCTTGAGCCAAGCCGATTTGTTTGAGTTTAAGTCAATCTGGCAAAACTCCACTCTAAAAACGAATCGGAAGGTGCAGAGACTGGTTTAAGGATACCAATAAAAGATGGACTACAATGTCTCATCGAAAGTAGAGCAACGCGGTATTCTGGCTGGACTGTTATTAGGTGATGGAAAAAGAAATCAAAACAATTTCTTTATCCAGAATTCATCCAAGCATGAGGAGTATCTCTTATTTAAAAAAGAGCTTCTCGAACAAATAACCGGAAAACCAGTCAGTCTCCGACGCTGGAGTACAAAAAACGGCTATGACCAAATTCGCCTAGAACCCAAGTTAATTCCTCTGACAAGGGTCTTAGTTAAGAAGCTTTATCAAGCTGGAACCAAAACAATCACGCGAACGTTCCTGAATTTCTTAACCCCCCAGGGAATAGCGATTTGGTTTATGGATGATGGGTCTAAGTCCTTCCAAAAAAAAGACGGAAAGGTTCATACTTTAACGCTTAAGCTGAATACTTATCTCTCTAAAGAACAAAATGAGATCATTGTTGCTTATTTTGCCGAGGTTTGGGGATTTAAGTGGGGGTTAAGTAAAGCCAAAAGCCTTTATCGTCTGCGAATGGGAACGAAGGAAGGAAAACGCTTTTTAGCGTTTATTCGTCCTTACATCCACGACAGTATGCTCTATAAAGTACAAACGTCCTTAAACAGAACGGCTACCACCTAAAGGCGATACGCCCAAGGTGAAGGGATAGTCCAGAGAGTGAGGAAACTCACACCAATCTGAAGCGCTAGGTCGCCGGTTCGAATCCGGCCAGTCCCGTCAGTAAGAGAATATCAGTAGACCGGAAAGTTTTCGGCTGAGATTGCTATGTAGAGACGCGCTATGGCGCGTCTGGAAGTTGGAGAGTATCAAATCTGTACGGACTAACAGAGGGTTAGAGTGGAAAGTTTTGAGGGGATCGTAGAACTTTTCCAGTAATGGATTGCATTGCGGTTAAGCGTACCTTTAGACTGGTATCTTGCGATGTAGGGGGATTTCCAGGTTCCGCCCAAACGAGCGCTCCTCCTTGACACCACCTGATTCATCTGTTTATTCATGCTTTTGAGGATTTCTGTGCGTCAACGGCGATACCTGTTTTCGCGATCGCGGCGCTCTAAGGTTAGATTACTGTCCTGGTTGATGCCGATTTTGGCGGTTTCGCTATTCTGTGGCTATAAGCAAATTCAAAGTTATTTGATCCAGCCGGAAGCTATTTTGGTTTTAGGGGGAGAAGAAGAACGAGAACTGTTTGCGGCGGATTTCGCCCAGCAGTACCCCGATCTTCATATATGGGTATCTTCCGGTAGTCCGTCTTGGTACACCGAAAAGGTATTCGCCAAAGCCGGAATCCCCCGTAACCACCTGCATATTGATCGCCGCGCTACCGATACGGTGACGAACTTTACGACGTTGGTGGATGAGTTGAAAGCCCAAGGAATCGATGGTGTCTATTTGATTACGGCAGATGATCACATGCTGCGGGCGCGGGTAATTGGTGAAATTGTGTTTGGCAGTCGCGGGATCACCCTTAAACCCGTCCCGGTGTCGTTAGGACGTGATCCGGAACCGATTGAGAAATCCCTGCGGGATGGTGCGAGGGCGTTATTGTGGGTGACGACTGGACATACTGGGGCGACTCTGGGTCAGACATCCAATTTCCTGAAAAAATAGAACTTATGAGAGTTCATTTATCGGTGAGGAGGGCGGGTTTTGTTGTTCCTTTATCGGTGAGGAGCTGAATTTAATCCCTAAACCCGCCCCTACAATTGTCCCTAAACCCGCCCCTACAATTGTCCCTAAACCCGCCCCTACAATTGTCCCTAAACCCGCCCCTACAATTGTCCCTAAACCTGCCCCTCCAATGACTTGGTACGGACGTTCCATGGCACGTCTGGAACGTAACCGCTTATTGAGGTTAAACTCAGCAATGTTTTAGGCGGCGAGTTCTTGCACTAAAACATAGGGTTGTACAATCAAAGCTTGAAAACGTTTACTTTGATCGCTATTCCAATCGGCTAATTGATTCGCAAACGGTTTGTGAAGCTGTTGGTGACTAATCCAAGACTGGACAGACAAGGTATCATCATTCGCGATCGCGACTCCAACATCAAGTATATCTAACTCTGGCTTCACCACAATCACAACATCTCGTTTAGCGTGAGGAACCAGCCAATCCCAGGCGGCTTCATCGACAGATTGGGCGAGTTCTGCTTTTAAATCTTGCATGAGTTATCGAAGGACTTATGACAAAGGACAAAGGACGAATGACTAATGACTAATGACTAATAGACATCGCCGCATCCAAATGTTTTATTAATGTACCTTGAGGTAAAGACCCTTGTAAATGACTCCAAGGCAATATTTGCTCTGTTGACCAATTGTCATGTACATAAAAATCCAATTCTGGCAACTTGCCTTTTAACTGCTTGAACGCCCGCCGAAAACTGCCCACGGAATCGCCATAATGCCGCGTTAATTCCAATAACTCTGACAATCGGCGATCGCCTCTAGAGATTAGCGCCTGAATCACTGACCAGTTATAGCTTTCGGGGCGAAAGTCAATCCCCTGCGATCGCAAGGCTTTCTGCAAATACTTCAACCGTTTCTGGGCGGCGGGATTCACGCTAAACCATTGAAAGGGGGTATGGGCTTTGGGAACAAACGTACTACATCCCAGGGTTAAGCGTAAACCTGGGGCGGCTTTTTTGATCGCTTTCATCATGGCTACCGTCTGTTCCACATCAGACATCTCTTCTCCGGGAACACCCACCATCCCATACAGCTTGAGTGCCTTTAATCCCCCAGCCTTGGCATTAATTGCCGCTTGAATAATCTCCTGATTATTCAATTTCTTATTAATAATTTGCCGTAATCGTTCCGAACCACTTTCCACGGCAATAGTAATTGATCGCGTGTCCCGTTTCGACAAGGTTTCGGCTAGCTTGGGCGTAACCGTATTGGTTCGCACTGAGGCAATACTCAAGCGGACATCATCATAGTCCGGTTGTGCCAGATAATCCAGCAATACCTCAAACTCTGGATGTTGAGTCACCGACGCCCCCAGTAAGCCAATCCGCTTAGTTACCGTCAATCCGCGTTCAATCGCTGGAATCAACGAATCCGTTGCACTCGGCGTGCGAAAGGGCAAGGTTAAATAACTGGCTAAACAAAAGCGGCACATTTCTGGGCAACTGCGTACCACTTCCACCATGTAAATATTTTCCCAAGCGGCTTTTTCGGTGACTACGGTGGAGGCGGATAGAGTATTGCCGCGATAGGTTTGCTTGGTGACGGTGGCGGGAATCTGGGAATCGACGGGTTGAATCGATGCGATCGCGCCTGTTTGATCCTGATAGGTTATGGTATACAGACTGGGAACATATATCCCTGGAACTTGGGCTAAACGCCGCAATTTCTCGGTTCTATCGGCGTGGTGAACCTGTTTATAAGCGTCAATGAAATCCCCTAATAGGGTTTCCCCATCCCCTAACAAAATCAGATCAAAGAAATCAGCGAAAGGTTCAGGATTTGCGGTGAGTACGGGTCCGCCACCAAACACGAGGGGATGGTGATCCTCTCGTTGTGCGGATCGTACCGGAATCTCTAAGGATTCTAGGAGGGTCAATATGTTGACATAATCGAGTTCCCATGATAAAGAAAAGCCGAGTAATTCGGCTTTTCTGGGCAACGGTTCATGGCAATCGGTAAACAAGCGACTTACAAGTAAGTCAGATCGCGATGCTAGGGTTGCCCAAACCACCTGGTAGCCTAGGCTGGTGATGCCTACGGTGTAGTCATTGGGAAAGGCAAAGATGGTGGGGATGGCATCGGTTTCCGGGGTAGTCGGTGTAAAGAGTAGGCGTTCAGCGGTAAAGGCAGAAGCAGTCACAAGCAGCGTTTGAGGCAATGAGGTTTGTGCCTTTCTATTGTAAGAATCTGGCACACTGATTTCACGGATTTTTGGAGATGGTAAGGGTGGGGCGTTGGGGGGTTAATAGCACTGATTTCACAGAAGCGTTAGTTCTGGGGAGGCAAAAGAGAAAAAGATGATTGTGGGGAAATTAGTTAGTTGTCTGTGTGAATCTGTGTCCCTCACGATTTAGCTCTGTTCGCCGGAAGCCCCACACCATACCTGTACCCAGGTTGGTGTCGGGATGGATAGGCGGGTCATTGTCGGTACAGAAATGACCAATAAATTAATCGGGTGAGTAGAGACGCGCCATGGCGCGTCTCTAAAATGGTGCCGAACGTCCTAATCGATGTGTCTATTGCTATACCTCTTTAAGTGCGATCGCCTTATGGTGTCCAAACTTGCCCCCAATCCCAGTATCCCTGGGTACGGTGGGATTTTTTCAATAGTTGAGATACAATTTGAGCGCTGGAGTGACTTAAACCGTTTAAAAAGAAAAAATGATAATCATTGACAAACAAAATCGATTGAACCCCTGGGACACCTCAACGCCAACGAAACCGATGCTAGGATGACGCTAGATTGCCAAGTCTTACGCATCGGGATTCTACTGAGAAGGAAGCTTGGCTTCATCCATCCGGCAAATTGTGATCCCAAGCCCTAAAATAAGCAAAAGGTCATGGCGGCTTGTGGTTTAATTGAGGAGTTCAAGTGTCAAATTCTATCCCAAAGCACGAAGATCCATCAAGTCAGTTGAATTCGGAGGCAGTAACGGAACAAAAAACCCAGGCTGCCTCAGAGGATCAGATTCAACCAGACTCCCAGCCAAAACCGTCACCACGCTTGGGTCTGGTGAGACGATGCCGACAGGGTGTAACGGTGACGATGAATGGGATCAAGGGAATTTCGAGTACCCTGGTTAAGTCATTTGTCGGACCCCCTCCTATCTATCGTCGGCGTAAGTTTTGGGTGGGGATAGGAATGGTGGGGATCAGTGGCGGTGCGATCGCCTTCGGTTTGGGTTGGCAAGCCCTGGAAGAAACTTTACCGGAGTCCACAGATGATGTGCTGACCTATATCCGGGATGAGACGATTACCGTAAAAGCCGCCGATGGTACGATTCTCCAGCAAATTGGACCTGCGACCCACGATAATCTAAAAATATGGGAAATTCCCGACAAGCTGAAACAAGCATTTATTTCGATTGAAGACCAACGCTTTGAAAATCATAGTGGACTGGATTACCAAGGGATTGTCCGGGCGGCGTTCTCGAATCTGTTAGCCAGAGATGTGGTGGAAGGCGGTAGCACGATTACCCAGCAGTTGGCACGGATTGTCTATTTTGATCAGCAACAAACCCTAGGTCGCAAGCTCAAAGAAATGCGGATGGCGCAAAAAATTGAGCAGGATTTGGAGAAAGATCAAATCTTGGAGCGCTATTTGAATCTGGTGTATTTGGGGTCTGGGGCGTATGGCGTCGCGGATGCGGCTTGGGTGTATTTTAGTAAACCCGTCACAGAATTGACTTTAGCGGAGATGGCAACCTTGGCAGCCTTGCCACCCGCACCGAGCGAGTATTCTCCCTTTATTAACAAAAAAATAGCCCAAGAGCGGCGGAATGTGGTGCTACGCCGGATGCAGAAAAATGGGTATATTACCGAAGGGGAAGCAGACGCCGCGATCGCGACTCCTCTCCGGACAAAGCGCAGCAACCCGAAGCGTTTAGATCGACAGGCGTCTTATTTTACGGAATATATTCAACAAGAACTGCCGAAATACGTTCCCCCCGATGTTTTAGGCAAAAAGGGATTGATTGTGGAAACAACCCTCAATCCGCAGTGGCAAGTAGCCGCAGAAGCAGCGGTGGCAGAGACAATCGAAACCTATGGCAAATACCAACGGTTTGAACAAGCCGCATTAGTGGCAATTGATCCGCGTAATGGTCAAATCAAAGCCATGGTTGGGGGTAAGGAGTTTTTAGATCAGCAATTTAACCGCGTCACCCAGGCACAACGCCAACCAGGTTCGACATTTAAAACATTTGTTTACACAACCGCGATCGCGGCAGGTTTCTCTCCTTATCAAAGTTATCAGGATGCCCCCTTTGTCGTTGATGGTTATGAACCCAAGAACTATAGTGAAAACTTTCGCGGTTGGACTTCGATTCGGGATGCTCTGACCAATTCAGTGAACATTGTGGCAGTGAAAACCTTAATCAAGGTGGGTTGGGACCCAGTGGTGGAAATTGCCGAGAAAATGGGTATTGAATCGACCCTCAACAAAACCTATTCCTTGGCATTGGGGGCGTCAGAAGTGAATTTACTGGAGTTGACCAGTGCTTATGGCACGTTAGCCACTCAAGGCGTACATGTCCAACCCCATGGGATTCGCCGTATTTTGGATCGACAGGGTAAGGTGATTTATCGAGAACAGATCCAACGCGAGCGAGCCATTGACGAAGACACCGCCGCCATTATGACCTGGATGCTTCGCAATGTGGTCACGTCTGGAACAGGGGGAAACGCTCAGTTACGCGATCGCGCCGTGGCGGGCAAAACAGGCACTTCAGACGAAGCCCGTGACCTCTGGTTCATCGGGTACATTCCCCAACTGGTGACTGGCGTTTGGCTGGGTAATGATGATAATAAACCGACTTGGGGAGCAAGTAGCACCGCCGCGATCGCTTGGCGCGATTTTATGGAAGAAGCCGTCGAAAATATGAGGGCGGAAGACTTTCCGGATCGACCGGATAAACTCGATGGTCGAGAAGGGACGATTGAAGCCAAGCCAATCGAGCCGAAAAAAACCTATACCAAGAAGACAAACCAGACTCACTCTAGCAGAAGACGGACAAGCCGCCGCGCTTCGACCACCAGACGCTCAACCTCTCGTTCCACCAGTCGTAGTTATTCCCCACGACGTTCAACCAGCAGCAGAAGCAGTGGTGGAAGTAGTCGCAGTAACACTAGGAGCCAACCTGCACCCGCCCGTTCCTCCCGTCGCCAAGCCCCGGTTCGCAACACAGCGCCCAGCAACCCACCACCCAGACGGTCAGCACCTGCACCTGCACCCAAACCCGCTCCACCAGCCCCAGCACCCGCCCCAGCTCAACCTGCAGCGGTTTCGGCTCCGCCAGCCCCAGCACCCGCCCCAGCGCCTGTAGCACCGCCCCCAGCGCCTCCAGCCTCGCGCAAAGCTGCACCTGAACCCGCTCCGGCGGCACCTGCACCTGCACCAGCACCTGCACCAGTCACTGCTCCTCCTGCGTCTGAGGAGTAAGGTTTTCCTTCACGACCTTCAAGGGCATGACATGATATGTAGGGGCGGGTTTAGGGACTTTCGTTTCACTATTGACGATAACGTTGGTTCAAAACCCGCCCTCATCTCCCTCATCTCCCTCATCTCCCTCATCTCCCCCATATCCCTCATATCCCTCATCTTCCCCATCTCCCTCATCTTCCCCATCTCCCTCATATCCCTCATCTTCCCCATCTCCCCAACATCTTTGTCAGGGCAATTCGGTCTCAGGGGTGATAGATTCTCCTGAAAGTTTTGATAGGATAGCCAAAATAGGATAAGGAGTGAATCTATGTATTTGAATTTATTGATGGAAGCAGGAGCAGCTCAAGCATCTGAATTTCCATTCTCGTTTACATTGGTCTATGTGATCGGCTTTATCGCCGCTGTTGTCCTTGGCTCTATCGCCTGGTATAACTCCAAGCGTCCAGCCGGTTGGGAAAATAAAGAGCGTCCTGACATTGTACCCAAGGTTGATACGCCAGAGAATTCCAGCCAACAGAAATAAAGGAATAAAGACTAAATCTTAAATCGGGAGGGGCTTGCAGCAAAGATGTATTCGATAATACATAGGTTGACAATCTCTCCCCCGCTCCCCTACACCTGGAACCCCTCCGCACCTAGAGTCCTCATCAATCTGGAAGCACCGCATGGTCATTATTTCGCAAACGCCTCAGTAGCCAATCGAATCGGGCTTGGGCAAGGGGTACATTATCAACGACTTCTTGGGATAACTCTTCAGTCTCATTCTCGTCCTTAAGCCAATCGGTTTTGGCATAACCCAGATATCGCACCGTACCCCGTAATCGAGTAGACAGAAAAATCGCGATCGCACGATAGAAGCGTGAGGCAAATCCTTCGTCTTTTTGCAGTTTTTCCAGGAGATGATGACGCGGAATGGATAAAATCAGAGAGGGTTCCACCGCCTGAACCGTAGCTGAGGGAGGACGAGTATCGGCAAAAGACATTTCCCCGACAACCGCACCACTGGTTAATCGAGCGATTGTCTTGCCTTGCAAGGCTGAAACTGATACCGATAACGTTCCTTCTAGCAGAATCAGCAGGGTATCGATGGGTTTACCTTCCTCAATTAGGATGATTCCTGGGGTAACTTCCTTTCGGTGTCCCACAGCGAGCATCCAATCCATGTCATCGTCATTTAGTTCACCGAGTAAAAAAAATACTTTTTTCATCGTTATTTGTCATTTGTCATTTGTTATTCGTTATTCGTTATTGGTAGTACTCGCCTCTATCCCAGCAAGCTACATCTGTTGTCGTTGGCAAGGATTTGAGAAATATTTACAGAACGTAATCATAAGTGCATAACCTAAAGCCAATCAGAGATAGGTGAATTTATCAACCACTGTCTATCCCAGAACGGCGATGGGTGAGAACCTGCCGGATTGGTTAAAATTATAGCTTTTGCTAAAAGCAAGATCGCTCTTTCTGTAGTTGTCTGTCAGAATTCCCGGTGCAGGGAAACGTCAGCCCCCCCATACCCGTCTTGCTCGATCATAATAGACCGATTTAAGGGAAGCATTGCATTATGCCGAAACTCAAGCGCCGTCATTTTCTCCAAATAGCCGGATCAACTCTCGCTACGGTGGGTTTGAGCCAATTGGACTTAATCCGCCAAGCCAATCGCTACGCCCAAGTTCTTGCCCAAAGCACTCCCCGTAAATTGGCACTATTGGTTGGCGTGAATAATTATCCCGCCCCTATCCCCACATTACAGGGATGTTTAACCGATGTGGAGTTGCAGTATGAATTGTTGGTGCGACGCTTTGGGTTTAATCCCCACGATATTCTCAGGGTGACGGATGAAACCCCGATTAAACCCACCCGTCAAGGCATTATCGACGCCGTGGAAACCCATTTAATTCAACAGGCAAAACCGGGAGATGTGGTGGTTTTTCACTACTCTGGACATGGTTCACGAGTGATTGACCCCAACCCAATTAACCCGGATGGTTTGAATAGCACCATAGTTCCCAATAACCGTCAGATTGAAACCGGACAAGAGGCGGGGAAGGTGCGGGATATTATGGGCAGAACTCTGTTTTTGTGGATGTCCGCCTTGGACACCGAAAACGTTACCGTAGTCATGGATAGCTGCCATTCTGGGGGAGGATTGCGGGGAAACTTTTTAGTTAGGGCGGTTCCATCTCGCCAGGGGGGTGGGGATGATCAAGCCAGTCAGGAGGAGTTTGAGTATCAGCAGCAGTGGTTATCGCGGTTGAATTTAACCCCAGAACAATTTCAGCAACGGCGTCAGGGGATTGCTAAGGGTGTGGCGTTGGGTTCAGCAGCGCGGAACCAATTGGCGACGGATGCACCATTCGGGGATTTTCATGCGGGGGCGTTTACCTATTTGCTGACGCGATATCTTTGGCAACAACCGATGAGTGAACCGTTGAGTACGGTATTTGTGAATTTGGCGCGGAGTACCAAGGATGTGGCGAATTCTTCGGGTATTGTCCAAGATCCAGTTTATGAAGTGAAGCCAGGGAGCGATCGCGAACAGGAACCGATTTACTTTTTGAACGCTTCAACCCCAGCCGCCGAAGCTGTGGTACGAAACATAGAGGGCGATCGCGTGGAGTTTTGGTTGGGGGGAGTCTCGTCTCAAAGCTTGGATGCGTTTCAAGAGGGGGCGATTTTTACGCTAATGAATCAACAGGGACAAGTTCAGGGGGAAGTCGAACAAACCTCACGGGTTGGTTTAGTGGGGTATGGGAGAATGCGATCGCAGGGGCGGGCGATTCCCGGAGAGGGGATGTTAATGCGGGAACGAGTGCGGGGAGTTCCGGCTGATTTAAGCTTACGAGTGGGACTTCATTCCTCACTGGGAGAGGATATTTCAGCCGCCCGTACCGCCCTACAGTCGGTGAGTCGGGTAACGGTGGTGCCAATGAATCAAGAGGCTGTGGTGGATTATATTATCGGGCGGATGACGAATGAGGCTATCCCCCAGGCGCAACACCAAGGGATGAACCCCTTACCCCCCGTGGGCAGTTTAGGGGTATTTACGGCGGGATTAATTCCGGTTCCCGATTCCTTTGGCATGTTGGGAGAGTCAGTAACAACAGGTATAAATCGCCTGCGCCCCCGTTTAAAGGCATTACTGGCGGGGCGGATATTGCATCTGGTTCTCAACAGCAATACCTCTAACTTAAATGTGGCGATGACGATTCAGCCTGTGGCGGGCGGCGGATTAGGGATTCGGGCGGGGAGTCGGGCGGCGGAAAATGCCGGGGTGATTCCCACAACCATCGCCAAGACTAGCTTTAAACAAAACACGGAAATTCAGGTGGAGGTACAAAACCACGAGAGTCAAGCCATCTATGTGGGAGTATTAGCGATCGGTTCTAATGGGGATATTGTCGTGTTATTTCCCTATTGGGATGCCCCAGAAGATGCGGCATTAGTCACACCCGGACAGCATTTAATTATACCGCCTCCAAGTAACCCACCCACGGAAGATGATTTTCACTTTATTTTAGACGGAGTTGGTTTTGTGGAACTATTAGTATTAGCCAGTACAGAACCTTTGCGGGATGCGCTGAAGGGCGTGCAGAAAATTGCCCGAACCGTGAAAGCCGATTCTCGTCAACCCTTACTGTTAGCTGAAGATGAACCCGTGGAAGTAATGGAAGCATTTGTCAATGATTTGGATCGCCACTCCCGTGGGGCTGGAATTAAAATTTCACGCGGGATTCGTGGCGTAGACACCCAGAAGCTAGCGGCATTTTCAGCAATGATTGAGGTGATTGAGTGAATTAAAAGCTTAGAAGAGTAATGCTGATTATCAACTCTAAACCCAAACCGTAAAAACATAAATAAAATAGGCTAAATAAGAAACCCCAATTAGCCCGACGCTAATTCGACCTGTCATCGATTGATAACTTTGGACTAGCACAACACAGCTTATAATAACAGCGAGAATTTCCACAATTGTGACTATAGTGCCATAATGATTCGGGTCCCAATATGAAACCGGACTCTGGAACCGCCAATTGGAGAATGGGAAAAAATGCCGATGGGCATCATTATGATGCAGGGGAAAATCACCAACAATATGTAAAAACATGCTGGAGAAAAAGACTATACCAATCTGGGAACCCAACCAGCCTGTAAGAACTAAGCCAAAGACAATGAGGGGAATAGAATTGAAAACATCAATAAAATTTTGCCAACTTTCTTGGTGATACGCTTCTCGCCAAATTATTACTTCGGGTGTCCCCTTAATTACTTTTTCCACAAAGTAAAACACAAACATCGGGGCATCAGGGAGTAATGCACCGATGATGACTGGAGTAAGAATAGTGGAAGTATCCTGGCGTCCTAGGCATAGCATATTAATAATGATGTGGGCTGGGGTATTCATGTTAGACAGAGTAGAAAACGCTTTGAGCAAGCCCTAATTACTTTATTGTAATTGTAGGGTGGGTTAGGCGGATATTTAATCAGGGAAATAACCGCTAAATGTTCTATCCGCCGTAACCCACCAGACCTTTCTCTTTATTTAATTTTAGGGTGGATTATGCGGATATTCAATTAGAGAAATAACCGTTAAATGTTCTATCCGCCGTAACCCACCAGACCCTTCTCTGTCTGATATTAAATCCGGTAGCATGGAATTTTTTTAACGCAGAGGGGCGCAGAGGTAAGCGCAGAGGGACGCAGAGTTTTCGTCAGAAAAAACCTGGATATGAGCAAACCGAATACACTTTTTGACTGATACAGCAGAGTAATGGGGTTTAAGTCATGGAAAAACTGTTCCCTGTTTCCTGTTTCCTTTCTTGACGTTACTCACAGTTCACGATTTCAGTTTGACGATTAAATTCAACAGGTAAATCGGATTGTTCTACCGTAACTAAGTGATAAGGTTGAGTAATTGCCATTGTTGTGCCACAGTTTTGTCCAGGTTGCTGTTCTACAGCGTTAATCACCAGCTTATCATCCTTCATGATAATGTCTTTAATTTCAACACTATAACCCCCACTGGGTTTATTGCCTAGTCCAACTCCAATCACCATGTTTTCAGTAAAGTCAACATCAAGAGAGGATGGCGTTGGTATATCAATTGAATGAAGATTCGCCCAAAATTGCTCCCATGTCGCTTGATCGCGAATTATTGTCTCAAAGGGTTTTTCTAGTCCACTATTCCAGCTTTTTCCTAAGGTGTTAAACGCAACAGTATTGGATGGGGTTTCTGGGTCTTCTAACATCCTTAAATCCTCTTGGGCTTGGCTTAATAGTTTTGTGCCACTACACAGGGATGTGGTTAAGCGATTATCTGAACGTGAGGCATAGACGAGGTAAGATTCTCCTTCAGTAAAATTGAAACCGCAACTCGCACTGGAATCGGATGTCATCACCATTAAGCGGCGTCTTTCTTGTCCTTTCCAAACTTCGGACACTTCAAACATGACTCGTTTTTGCGGAAACGAAAATTGGGGACGTTGGTGAGTCCGACGAGGAGTGATCACATTAACGACTCGACCCGAAAAGACGGCATTAGCGGATTCAAAATGTTGCTCAGGGGTAGCTCGCATACAACTACAAGCTTGAGCCGATTCTGCCGATATGATAAATAGGCTGGCGGCAATCATGAGTAGTTTTTTCATTGATAAAACTCCTAATAGTTGTGACAACAGGTTAAAAGATTAAGCCTTTGAGTTAATCAGGGGATCGGTGTGACGCTATTTATCAGATAACGCCTTTATTTTGTCTCGCATTTACATTGATTTTGTCAAATTATTGCAACAAAGTTTACTGTTTTTTGGCACAATCCTGGCGTCCCTACGAGTCACTTCACTTAAGTAGGTTATGACCGAGGCTGTTGCCTGTTCCCCGTTTCCTTGACGACAATAACCGCCTATTTGGGGGGTAATTTCCCTAATTGCCAGACTTCCCCTTTGACCTCTCGTTCTAATAAAATGTTCCAGGTCTCATGAATTAAAAAAAGGTTTTATCATAGAGATAAGATGAGTAAGCGAGATGATCAGTATCTGTGATATCCTCGGCTAAAGTAACCCCTCTAGTCAATAATCCCGATCGCCTAGAACGTCGCCTGAAAGAAATCCCGGCTGAACCTGGGGTTTATCTAATGCGTGACGGGAGCGATCGCATCCTCTATATTGGTAAATCAAAAAAGCTGCGATCGCGCGTTCGTTCCTATTTCCGTAACACCCAACCCCTGAGTCCCCGTATCGCCATGATGGTGCGTCAGGTGGTGGAGATTGAGTTTATTGTTACCGATACGGAAGCCGAATCTCTAGCATTAGAAGCCAATTTAGTCAAGCAGCATCAGCCGTATTTTAATGTGCTGCTCAAAGATGATAAGAAATATCCCTATATTTGTATTACTTGGTCAGAAGACTATCCGCGTATCTTTATTACCCGCAAGCGCAACCTGAGAAAGGAAAAGGATCGCTATTATGGTCCCTACGTCGATGTCGGCTTGCTGCGAAGTACATTACACCTACTCAAGCAGATTTTCCCCCAACGTCAACGTCCTCGTCCTCTGTTTAAAGACCGCCCTTGTCTTAACTATGATATTGGGCGTTGTCCTGGGGTTTGTCAACAGCTTGTTTCACCGCAGGAGTATCGCCAGATGGTGCAAAAAATGGCGATGGTGTTTCAGGGGCGAACAGGGGAACTGATTGATATTCTATCCAAAAATATGGAACAAGCGGCGGAATCGCTGAACTTTGAGTTAGCCGCGAAAATTCGGGATCAGATTAAAGGGTTGAACGCCCTCAGTGCTGACCAAAAAGTTGCCCTACCCGATGATACCGTATCACGGGATGCGATCGCGCTGGCGGCAGATGCTAATCATGCTTGTATTCAATTATTCCAGATTCGTGCAGGTCGATTAGTCGGACGATTGGGATTTTTTGCTGAAGTTCCATCAGGGGGAATTGAACTAGGGGCAATTTTACAACGAGTATTAGAAGACCATTATCAAACCGTTGACGCGGTAGAAATTCCTAGTGAAATTTTAGTCCAGCATCAGTTAACCGATACCGAGTTATTGGCAGAATGGTTAAGTGAACGGAAAGGGCGCAAAGTTACTATTTTAGTTCCCCAACGCCAAACCAAAGCTGAATTAATTGAAATGGTGGAACGGAATGCGAAGTATGAGTTGGAACGGACGCAGAAATTCGCTGACCGCAATAGCCAAGCGATGCAGGATTTAGCCGCAATTTTGGATTTATCCGATTTACCCCATCGGATTGAAGGGTATGATATTTCTCACATTCAGGGGGCGAATCCAGTAGCGTCTCAGGTGGTATTTATTAATGGGACGCCAGCGAAACAACATTATCGTCACTATAAGATAAAAAATCCGACAGTAACGATTGGTCATTCCGATGATTTTGCCAGTTTAGCAGAAGTCATTCGTCGCCGTTTTCGCAAATATAAAGATGTAGGGGCGGGTTTGACCGATACCATTTCGCCACAAACCCATAACTTAACTAAACCCACCCTTTCCAGAGAACAGGGAATCTCTAATGATTTCCCGGATTTAATTATGATTGATGGTGGGAAGGGACAACTCTCCGCCGTGGTTGCAGTATTACAGGATATGAACCTGTTAGATAAAGTTCGAGTGGTGAGTTTAGCCAAGCAACGGGAGGAAATTTTTCTCCCTGGTGAATCCCTTCCCCTCCCCACCGACGCTGAACAACCGGGGGTGCAATTATTGCGGCGTTTACGTGATGAGGCGCATCGTTTCGCCGTAAGTTTCCATCGCCAGCAACGCAGTAATACATTACGCCGTTCTCGCTTAGATGAGATTCCCGGATTAGGATTTGCGCGTCAAAAACAGCTATTGGCACATTTTCGTTCTATTGATTATATTCGAGAAGCATCGGTACAACAGCTTGCTGAAGTTCCGGGAATAGGTTCGCGTTTAGCCGAAGATATTTATACCTATTTTCACCCATGAGAATTAAATCTCCTACGACTCACCCCTCTGGCATCTGGTTGCTGTGGGGGGTGATTGGTTTAGAAGTTAGTCTGGGATTGATTTATCTGTGGGGGATTGTGGTGAGGGGAAAGGCGTATCCCCTACTTACCAGCTTTTGTATCCGACAAACTTGCCTCAATAGTCTGCAAAATCCGATCCAAATCTTGCCCGGAAACATAATCTATAATACCTGTCCAGAATGTCCCCGTGCCTACGGCTCCAGGAAGCAGATCGGAAGCGTCGTAGCGGATGAGTTCATCGTCAGATAATAAGAGTTTAGCTTGACGCTTGGTCACCTCATCGGGGTAAACCTCTAAACTCACCTGTTTGTGGGGTGAGATTGACCCTTTGATTCCAGCTAAAATTTCATGGGGTTCCACAGAAATCAAATACTCCATTAACTGCCGTGCTTCTGGAGTATCATTAAACATGCCGATGATTTGCCCTCCCACTAACAACGGCACACCTAAGTCTGGCTCAATACTGGGAAGTATAAAAATATCAACATCCTCTCCCAACACAACATCATCGGGGAAAAACGAGGAGATAAACGTGGCTTGGTGATGCAGATAACATCCAGGCGGTTGCTCGAAAAGTGGCTTGGGTGAATCCCCAAAGAAAATACTCTGAATACCCGTTTTACCGCCAACAACATAGTCAGGATTTAAAGCAATCGTACCAAATTTTTCAAAGGCGTTCTTAACGGCTGGATGAGTGAAGGGAATTTCGTGGTTCACCCATTGATCATAAACCTCGGGTTCCACGGTTCGCAGCATGATATCCTCGATCCAGTCGGTTCCCACCCAACCCGTTGCCTCACCACTACCAAAACCAATACACCAAGGAACGCCTCCATCTGCCACAATTTGGTCAGACAGTACCATCATTTCATCCCAGGTTTTGGGGACTTGATACCCCTTTTCGGCAAAGGCGGCTGGGCTATACCAGACTAAACTTTTCAGGTAGATTCGATACCAGATACCGTAGAGGGTATCATCAACCCGCGCTAAGTTGAGCCAGTTCTGAGAAAAGGCTTCTGACAATTGGGTGGACGACAAAATTTGCTCAATGGGTATCAGTTTCCCATCTCTGGCAAAGTTTGCCATTAAACCAGGTTGGGGGAACAGGGCGAGATCCGGCGGATTTCCAGCGTCAACCCGCACGGGTAACACCGTGGTGAACGCATCCGTTCCCTCATACTTGACCTTTATCCCCGTCGCCTCGGTAAAGGGGGCTACCACTTGTTGCACTTCTTGAATTCCTTTCCCGGTTAGCGTACCCATGAGTGTCACGGTTTTGCTTGACTGTTCTCCCGGAAGACTGCAAGCGGTTAAGAGTATCAATAAACTCAGGCATAAACAGGTCAGCTTTCCGATTTTTGGGATGAACATCCGTTCTTTCTACTCCAGGGACGCAATGCAAAAATTTTATTTTACTGTGAAAATAGCTTAATGATGGGAACAGTTATCAATCATTCATCTGCGTGTACTCAACCCTAGAAGAGAAATATCAACGTTTGCGGAAAGAACTGATTGGTGGTGGGCTTGCCCTCTTGGGAGTCGCTCTCATTGGTACGCTATGGTACAAACTGGTGGAAGGGTGGTCATGGTCAGATGCTGCCTACATGACGATCATTACTCTGGCGACGGTTGGTTATGGCGAGACAAATCCTCTGGGCGATCGCGGACGCCTGTTCACCATTTCCCTGATTTTAATGGGTCTTATCGCCATTGGTTATATTGTCAATCGCTTTACAGAAGCCCTGATTCAAGGGTACTTTCAACAAGGAATTCGACTGAGGCAACGACGACGCTTGATTGATACCTTAACCAACCACTATATCCTCTGCGGCTTTGGTCGTACAGGGCGTCAGATTGCCCTAGAATTTAAGGCTGAGGGGATTCCGTTTGTCACGATCGACTCTCAAGCTGATCAGATAGAAGAGGCGCGAGAGTTGGGTTACATTGTTGTCCAAGGAGATGCGACTTTAGATAGTACCCTACATGCGGTGAGTATCGACAAGGCAATTTGTTTGGTGGCGGCGTTACCCTCTGATGCAGAAAATCTGTATACCATCCTCTCTGCCAAAACCCTCAATCCAAAAATCCGCGCCATTGCCCGGGCGAGTTCGGAAGACGCCTTGAAAAAGCTTCAACGTGCGGGTGCAGATGCAGTGGTGTCTCCCTACATCACCGGGGGTAAGCGCATGGCATCAGCTGCTCTGAGACCTCAGGTGATGGACTTTGTCGATGGGATTATCACCGGGGCTGATCGTTCATTTTACATGGAAGAGTTTCTGATTGACCCCTCAAGCTGTCCTTTGATCGGAAAAACCCTACGGGAAGCCCATTTGCGATCGCAAACCGGGGCATTAGTTTTAGCAATTCGCCGCGCCGATGGCAATCTGATTGCTGGACCTAATGGTGAAACCCTCCTACTCTCTGGAGATGTACTCATCTGCATGGGGACAGCCGAACAAATTCGCCTACTTAACCGTGTCCTCAGTCCCCTGCGTTCTCACTGGGTACGACGACCTAAGCATGGTTAAGGAGGTTGGTACAATATAGCACTACGAGGATACGTTAGGACATCAGTTTTGTGCTGTTTTCCTAGTTGCTTAATAGCTTTAAGTCTACCGTTGCTTCCTTTTTTGCGGCGTGAAACCCGCTTTTGAATAACCCGTAGCCGCTTTTGAGCTTTACGGTAATGCTGAGTAATATAAACAACTTTACCTTCAGAAGTCGTTAAAAACTCCTTCAGCCCCATATCAATCCCAGCGATTTTATCTGGGTTGAAGTCAGGCTTAATTTCTGGGACTGTTTTATCTTCCAGAGAAAGCGTCAAATAGTAACCATCGACTTT